>JAJDZM010000090.1 GCA_022824615.1 Candidatus Binatia bacterium
TGCGCGAGCGATTCCCCGGACGCTAGCCGATTGTCTGCCATGCCATTCCCTCGCCGCCGAGGAGGTAAACCCTTGAGCTGCTCATACTACTATTGGTAGACTCCATTCGGAGAATGTTATGCAAATGCCAACAGAATCACCACAGCAATGACTGTGGCAGCTATCCCCGGCAGCTTGAAGCGTATCCCGCCAGACGATCAACAATGGAACTACGAAAATTCAGTCTCGAACGATACAAAGGCTATGCCGAGCCGGCTGAGATAGAGCTCGCTCCTTTGACCATCTTGGTAGGAGCCAATAATGCAGGTAAGACAGCGCTGGCTCAGGCGATCCAGCTATTTGCGGGCGGCTTGGTCCCCTCGGAGAACGACCCCTCGGAGCCGTTCCCGCTGAAATCTGGTGGAATCCACCATGGAGAGACATTCGAGGACTTAGTGACCGGGCGTACCGTTCACGGTTGGCTACGTTTGTCCGCAACCTTAGCGGATAACAGCACAGAATTGTCGCTCTCGGCTACCGTTAGGAATGTCGTAGCACCATCCCTTCCATCCGAGCGTCAGATTTCGGAGTGGAGCCTTATGAGTGATGGTCATGAAGTAGTAGTAGAAAGACAAGGGTTCGATAAGGGAGATCTATACAAGGTTTGTGTCTCGGGAACGGCGCAAAACCCGCGGCAGATCGGTTGGCGAGGATTGATCCCCGATCAGCCGGACAGTCTTGCGGACTGGGTCGGAGTGCAAGCCAAAGCCTTTAAAATTTGGGCTTCTGGCGTTCGCCCTTTGCTGTGTCCTCGCGGCTTTCCAGCATCGCCATTCACTATGGTAGAACACTCGCCTGTAATTATTGGACCGAATGGGCAGAAGACACCGCTGGCTCTGGCGGCGGACGACAAGTTGAGGGAATCGGTTCGCGAGTGGTATCGTAAGGCATTCGGGGTGAGCATCGATGTTGTAGCACAAGGCAGTTATTCTGAACTCGTGACCAACGCGTCGGCTCGTGATGCCTACGTGCGACTTATGCAATCCGGTCGGGGGCTTTCGCATGTTCTCCCAGTCGTGGTAATGGCACTCACTGCCCGCATGGCGGGCTCAGGCGTTGATATTATTGAGCATCCCGAGGCTGAACTCCATCCAGCGGCCCATGCGGAGATTGCGGAACTCTTGCTTGGTAACCTTGCAGGACCAGAGCGGCCCATGATCGTCGAAACTCACTCGGAGATGATGCTACTTCGTGCGAGACGTTGGATCGCAGAAGGGCGACTACCGGCCGACAACGTATTGGTTTACTGGATTCACACCGAACCAGGATGTGGGTCCATTCTGCAGAAAATCAGAATTCGTGAGAGCGGTGAGATGGATAGCTGGCCAGATGGTGTCTTCATCGAAGACTATGAAGAGATCCTCGCCATCCGGCGTGCTGCCCGGTCGAAGGAATAAGGTCCGTGCGCGTAGAAATTGATTTCAGCGCGGCGAATGACCTGGGTGCCCATCAGCAGCTAGACCGTATTCTGTACAGGATCGATGATGGCTGGCACGTGTGGGACACAACCAGTCTTCCGAATCTAGAGATAATGGAGGAATCGACCTGGATTCGTGGCCGTGGGCATCAAGGCGATTGGGTGCGTCAAATGCTCTTCGCGTCGATTCGGCGCGATGCATGGACCTTCGAGCCGCACGGAAGACGTATGCGAGTGACAGCGCATCCGAATGGGGCGGATGAACTCACGCCCGAGGACGCTATCCGCCTTGCCGAGGAACCGCTTGTGATCTTCGTCGAAAATCGGATTAGTGACGGCGCTTTCGTGGAACGTGTCGTGGTGGAGCTTGATAAATCCCTTCTCAGACTTTGGCGCCGGCCGGGTGGACCAATACGATTTGACAGCTTGGGTGGTAAGGGACAAATGTTAGAAGAGGTCGAACGCCGGACGCAAGGACAACGGTATCGACCGCGATTAGTCGTGGTCATTGATAGCGACCGGGAGGGGCCAGACGACGCGGACAGCTCTGACGCTCAGAATCTACGTCACAAATGCGAGACGCGAGGTGTGATTTGCTGGGTTCTCGCCAAACGGGAAGCTGAGAATTACCTACCCCGAATCCTCCTCAGTCAGTGGCAAGCAGGAGGAGCAGACTACACCCAATTGGTTGAAGCATGGGACAGACTCAACGACGTTCAGAAGGATTTTTTCGACATGAAGGATGGATTGTCGGAAGCGCCCTCTGCGATTGAGCATGAACTCTTTGATGGACTGCCGTCGCCTGACCGAGCGATTCTCTCTAGAGGATTTGGAGGGAATGTGTACAAGTGCTGGACTCTCTGGCAAGGACAGGCCAAAAACGAACTGCTCGACCGTGGACAAGGTGACCTTGAGCGCGGTATCGAGCTAATTCGGAAGGAAGTTTAGCAGTCATGTCTGACGGTCAGAATGTTCGCACTGAGGTCGTCCCGGAAGTTGTTTTTCTGGGCAAACTTGTCGAACGTATTGTGGCTGGAAAAATCCGTGTACCGAGATTCCAACGTCCTTTCGTCTGGAAACAGGTAGACTTGCACGCACTGCTCGACAGTGTGTTACGAGGTTTTCCGATCGGCTCTATCCTCGTCTGGGATACAGAGGAAATTGTCGAGACCACACAAAACGTCGGTCCCGTCACGGTTAGCTCACATCCCGGTGGGTTGGTCGGCTATCTGCTCGACGGACAGCAGCGGGTGTCGACTCTTGTCGGCACGCTTCGGTTACCCGACGGGGTAGAGCCGATCGTACATGATGTAGACTGGCGCGTATACTGCGACCTCGACAACGGGGAGTTTCTACGGAAGCCTATGGATGGATCTGAGCCACATCACTTTCCCGTAGGGAGCTTGCTTAACACAGCCGGATTTTTTGCCGCCTGTCGCCGTATCGAATCAGAAGTTGCTGACAAGAGTATGGCCCAACGCTGGCTCGACGAGGCCGACCGTCTGGCGAGCGCATTTCGAGACTATCAGCTTCCCCTCGTTCACATCCGAGAGGCGAACCTCGACAGTGCTGTAACAGTCTTTGCGCGGCTCAATCGTACTGGACGCAAGATGACCGCCGACCAGATGGTCTCTGCGTTGACTTACCAGGAGGGGCAGTTCCATCTCGCCGAGAAATTGGGTGAGTTCAAGGAAGAGCTTGATGGAAAGGGTTTTGGTAATCTCGACCGTGTCTTCCTTCTTAGGGCAATCCTTGCTGCTCTCGACCGGGATATCTATGCCAAGGATTGGGCGAACCTTGTAGTCAGGTCGGAGGTCAGAGCCAAACTTCCAGACGCCTTCGAATCGGCGAGGAAGGGAATCAATGGGGCGCTTGATTTCCTTCGGAGTCTCGGCGTTACGTCTGATCGATTGTTGCCCTATGGACTCCAGCTTGTGCTGCTTGGCGAGTTTTTTCGACTATGCTCACAGCCGACCGACGAAGTGGTCGCGTTGCTGGAGCGCTGGTTCTGGGTGACCTCTTTTACCGGCTGGTTTGGCGGAGTCAACACTACTCAAGCCACCCGCGCCCTGGGCGAAATCCGCAACCTTGCCAGGGGCAAGAAGGTCGGGGTCAGTGTCGTTGATCTGAACGCACCGGCCCAGGCGTTTCCCGAGCGCTTTGATGGTCGAAGCGCTCGGGTTCGCGCCTTTCTTCTCTACCTCGCGTCTCTTCAACCTTGTTCGCCTCGCGATAGGGAACGCCTCGATCCCGGTTATCTGCTTTCCGCTCGTGGAACTCGGGCAGTCGGCTATGTGTCATCGAGCCTGGGGTCAGCGAAGGAACTTTTCAGCAGTCCCGCAAACCGTATGTTCCTCGACGCCGACCAAGTCGGTCAGGCGTTCGTGGACTTGACTGGTTTGAATGACGCCGTGTTGATGGAACTGCTGCCGACACATGGCTTCCCCGCAGACTCAATCCAACGGTTACGGAACGACGATCGAGTTGGTCTGATCAGAGCTAGGTTGGAGACCCTGATAGCCGGCGAGCGGGAATTTATGCAAAAACGATGTGTCAGCCTGCCCACAACGCGGACGGAGGCGAGCATAGCTGATAGCGAAGCGTCGGACGAGGAATAGGAGGATACGATGGAGGCAGGCTACGTATCGACCTGATCGTCTCCTCCCGCAGGTTCACGCACATATTGAAGAGGGTCCGTTTCAGGCGGTACGTTGCTTTCTTATCTTGACACCCTTTTGTCATCCGGCGTACAGTTTTCCCGCCAAAGAATGTTTCACAGGAGGAAATCATGGGTGCAGCAGAGAATAAGGAAATCATCAGAAATATGTTTGCCGAACTCTCGAAAGGGAACGCGGACGCCTTTTTGAATACCTTGGCGGACGACGTGAATTTTACCCTGATCGGCTCGACCAAATTCTCGGGCGTATTCAAGGGCAAACAGGAATTCGTGGAAAAAGTCCTGGCCCCGCTCGGGGCACAGCTCGAAAACGGGCTGACCATGCACGTGGAGAATCTGATTGCCGAAGGGGACAATGTGGTCCTGCAAGGCCACGGCGAGTCCATGACCAAGTCCGGCAAGGCGTATAACAACACCTACGCCCAAGTCTTCCAACTTGAAAACGGGAAAGTGCAACAAGTCATGGAATATCTGGACACCGAACTGGTCAACGCGGTATTTGGAAAGTAGACGAGTTTTCGCTTCTCCGGGGAGGGGCGGCGGCAGCTTCGATACGGGCGAAGGCTTCAGTGGTTAAGCCGCCTTTGCTCCTTCCTCACCAGAGAGTCGGGACTTCATAGCGCCGGATTTGCTCATCTGTGGCTAAGAGTGTCATACCTTCGACCCGAGCCTGAGCAATCAGAAGACGATCAAACGGGTCTCCATGAACAGGAGGTCATGCTGTCAGCGCCTGGCAGTGTTCCTTTTCGATTGGAAGCCATCTGATTTGATTCACGGTGAGTTCCTGGTCAAGCAGGCTTGGCCAATTCGACTGCAAGCCAAGTTTTCCAAGTGCGTACTTGATGCAGATTTCCCAATAGCTTGCCGCACTCAGGTATAGGGCGTTGTGGGTATCCAGAACTGCGGCTTCCGCATGTGTACTGAACCTCTCGTCGCCTTGGGTAAGCCACAGCAAGGCATACGTATCCAGTAGGAGTTTCATCTCATATACTCTTGAAAATCTTTGAGCGGGGCATCAAAGTCATCGGCCATAAACGTGACCATCCCTTTTGCGCCCCCTATGCGCCTGTGCGGGCACGCCTCCGGCAGTACGACAAGCCTGACAAGCGGTTGCTTGCCTTTTGCAATGATAATCTCTTCTCCAGCCAGGGCTTTCTGAATGAGTTTTGACAAATGAGTTTTCGCTTGGTGTATGGTGACAGTAGGCATGGAGAAAAGGCTAACTTAGGGGGAAGACTTAGTCAATCTGAAATGGTCAGATAGAGGCACTGGAACAAGCTGGACTCCTCCGAAACGTAACGTGGGCGACGCGGTCCTACTCCGGCCCATTTACAAGTCTGGCCCGGCACGTACAATGCCAGCCACTCCGCCAAGGAATACCTCTGTTATGACTCCTGACCGTACCACGCTGATTGGCAAAGTCCTTGAGCCCGTGACCTACACCATTCGCGAGGATGATATCCAGGACTATCTCCCGGTTGCGGGCGAGGAGCAGGCCGCCTTTCTGAGTGACGAGGCAGCCCAGGCGGCCGGCTACGAGCGCCGGGTCATTCCACCCTCGTTTGCCCCGTTTGTTGCGGTGCAAGCCTTGCTCCGGGCTTTTGATTGGGAGCGAGATTTCTTGTTCAACTACCGGACCGGAACCGCCATGTTCGGTGAGCAGGAACTGGAATATCTGCGGCCTCTCTACGTGGGTGAAACGCTGACCGTTCGGTCCGAAGTGGCGGACGTATACGAGAAAAAGGGGAAACGCACGTTTGATGTGATCCAGGTCCGTTTTACGGCGACGGATGACTCCGTAGCGGTGGCTTTTCAGGGGACGCAGTCGTATATCCTGTTCAAATAACTCATGGAAACCCGACCGAAAATATTTTTTGACGAGGCATATGAGGGCATGCCGCTCCCCCAGGCGACCTATGGTCCGATGGACCGTCTGGCCTATATCCCCGTGGCCATTATTCTGCGTGACAACAACCCGCTCCATCTTGACCGTGTCTATGCGCGGGAACGTGGGCTGCCCGACGTTGTGCAACAGGGTCCACTCAACGAAACCTTTTTGTATCGCTTTCTGACCGATTGGCTGCACCGTCCCTGGGACCTGCGAAAAACCAAGCTGCGTTTTGCCGCCAACGTTTTTCCGGATGACAGGCTGACATGTGGCGGGGTCGTAACGCGGACGTATCATGCCAATGACGAGCCCCTGGTCGATTGTGAGATCTGGCAACAGAATCAAAAAGGGGAGAAGATTCTGACTGGCGAGGCGACCTTCACCTTACCCCAACGGGGGTAGGAGAGTCTGTTGGGTCCATTGGGTCTGTTGGGTCCATTGGGTCCATTGGGTCTGTTGGGTCTGTTGGGTCTGTTGGGTTGATTGGGTCGGGTGGCGTGTATGCCGGCTGAAAAACGACGATTGCGTGCGTTGCTCCGCCAGCGGCGGCGGGCGCTCTCAGTCCGGGATGTCAGGAAAAACAGTCAGCGGATTGCCGCCCGTTTATGCGCTCAGGTGATGTTTCATCAGGCGCGGCAGGTTCTTCTGTATAGCCCTGATGAAAATGAGGTGAACACCGAAGGACTGTGGCAGGAAGCCTGTCGGCGAGGAATAGAAGTCTATTACCCGAGAGTGACGGCAGATAAACAGGAAGTTGAGTTTGTCAGGCGTCACGACAACAAGCCTTTAATTCCGGGGGTTTTCAACATCCTGGTACCACCCGGAGAAGACCTGCTCACAAGTGTCGCCCGGACTGATCTGGTGCTGATCCCCGGCGTTGGTTTTGATCAGAACGGACACCGGCTGGGACGGGGCCGCGGCTATTATGACCGGGTTTTGAGCGACGCATTAGCCGGGGCGCTGCGTGTTGGTCTGGCCCATGAATGCCAGCTTGTTGCCCACATCCCCATTGATCCGCACGACGAGCGCGTGGACTATGTTGTCACGGAAAAGCGGCTGATCGAATGTGTCAGGGACCGGAGTGGAAAAAGATGTATAGGCAGGACAATGGAGCGCTGCAAGAATACGACGTGAGACGGTAGGCGAACGGTACTGGTTGGATTTGCCCTTCTCGTACCATTTCGGCTATAGTGTCTGGCGCTAGAGAACTCTCATGCCGAAATACGATGTTCTTATCGTTGGTGGCGGGGTTGCCGGGCTTCAGGCCGCTCTTGCGGCCAAGTATGCCGGAGTACAGGTTGCCCTGCTCAGCAAGACCCATCCGCTGCGCAGCCATTCTGCCACATCATCAGACGGATTGAATGCGGCTTTTGGCGGTGACGATTCGTGGCAGCAGCACGCTCAGGATACGATCCGGGCCGGGGCGGGCCTGTGCGATCACGCGGCTGTTGAGGAGATGTGCCGCGCAGCGTCAGACGACATTATTCGTCTCGACCATATCGGAGTGCCGTTTAATCGAAATGCCGAGGGTAAACTCGACCGGTGGACCCTCGGCGGTCATACCTCCTCCCGCACGGTATTTTCTGCTGATATGACCGGTCATGCCGTCCTCAACACCCTTCATGAGCAATGTATGCGGGAGGATATTCCCAGCCATGAAGAGTGGCTTGCGACTTCTCTTGTCGTTGAGGATGGATGCTGTCGCGGAGTGCTCGCCCTGGAAATCGGAACAGGCAACCTCGAGGCGTTCAGTGCGTCCGCGGTCGTGCTGGCCACGGGTGGCGCCGGGCGTGTCTATACCCCGAGCACAGCCTCGCAATCGTGCTGCGGTGACGGTATGAGCCTGGCCTATAGGGCCGGGCTGGGCCTCAGGGATATGGAAATGGTGCAATACCATCCCCTGGGCTTTTGCGAACGGGCGGCCTTTGCCTCTGAAGGCGCCTTGGGCGAGGGCGCTGTGCTGTGCAACTCGGACGGACAGCCCATCCTTCAGACAGACGACCTGCCGCTTCGGGACGCGCTGTGTCGCTCGCTCGCTTCCGCCGAGAATGGCGCGACACTTGATTTCCGCTCGATTGGCAAAGAGCGTATTGGTGCCCGATTCCTCTATTTGGAGCGAGCGGCCAATGATATGGCTGGCGTCAGTCTGGACAGCGCGCCGCTGCCTGTCATGCCGCGCATGCATCGGGTCCTGGGTGGCATCCAGACCGATACGAACGGGGCAACGGCTGTCTCCGGTCTGTTTGCTGCCGGAGAGTGTGCCTCCCCTGGGGTGCACGGAGCCAACGCCTTGACTGGAAATGCCCTGACCGCCAGCGTTGTCTTTGGTCGGCGGGCCGGCAGCGCTGCGGCTGCCCATGCCTCGAACTCCTCTCCCCAGGCGATTGCCGACTCTGCCCTGCCGGACACTCGACGCACCCTGGAGGCAATCTTTTCCCGCCCGACGGCGGGGGATACGGTAGTCACGATTCAGCGTGCGCTGGCGAACACAATGGCCGAGCACGTTGGGCTGGTACGGGACGAAGCCGGGTTACAGGAGGCCGCCCGCTGCGTCGCCGACTTGCAGGCACGCTACACTCAGGTTGGGCTCCGCCATCACGGAAAAATGTACAACCACGAATTGCTCACTTTTTATGAGCTGGGAGCGCTGCTCGACGTTGCCGGAGCCATTGTGACCGCGGCCCAGGAACGACAGGAAAGCCGTGGCGTCCACCACCGGAGTGACTTCCCGACAGCGAACGAGGCGGAGGAGCCGTATCACTCGCTTGTGACATGTGGACCCGATGGACCAAGCCTGGCCACCAGCCCGGTCAATGCCGGGCAGTCTGGGTGACGGGAGTTTCTTACTGAAGGTAGAGAATCTGAAGGCAGAGAATGGAGGGGACCTATGGAAACAACATTTAAGGTCTACCGTTTCGACCCTGAAAACGGGAGCAAACCGGATTTTGCGACCTACCAAGTAGACCTGCCGGATTCGGCGACCGTGATGGACGGGCTCAGACAGATTCGGGATGAACAGGACCCTAGCCTGGCGTTTCGGGCCTCGTGTGAGCGGGGGTCGTGTGGCGACTGTGCGCTCCGTATAAACAAAAAAGGCCGGCTCGGCTGTAGCCTGAAAATCGCCAAAACGGTCAAGAATGGTGTTGTGACCGTCGAGCCTATTCGCAATATTCCGGTGCTGAAAGACCTGGTGTATGACCTTGAGGGTTTCCTCTGGAAGAAAATAAAGTCGGTCCAGCCCTGGATCACGCCCCGCGAGCCGGAACCCGAGGGCGAATACGTGGTCGCCGAGGAGCAACTGGCCGAAGTCCGCAAGGCGATGAGCTGTGTCATGTGCGGCCTGTGTGACGAGGGTTGCGCGGTGATTAAAATTGACAAGGACTTTGTCGGTCCGGCCGCCCTGACCAAGGCGTATCGAGCCGTTTTTGACCCGCGCGACGGGCAGCACGATGAGCGCTTAACGCTGGTCAGCGAGCCTGGTGGTGTCTGGGACTGCACGCACTGTTTTGAGGCCAATGGGCATTGCCCTCTGGGGCTGGAACCGACCGACCGACTGTTCGAGGTGCGTGACGAGGCGATTCGACAGGGCATTCGCTCCGGCACCAGGAATCCCAAGGTGCAGCGGCATTACGATAGCTTCCTGAATTCGGTCAAGCGTAGCGGCTGGCTGGATGAAGGTCGGCTGGCGATCGAGAGTGAGGGCCTGACCAATGTTGCCGGCTTGGCGAAACTCCTGCCCACGGTAATCAGGGCCATCCCCAAGGGCAAGGCCCCGCTGCCGTATTTCCATCACAAGCGGCCGGGCGCCGAGGCGATTCGACGCATCATAGACAAAGCCCAGAGGAGCGAAGTATAGAGGAGCAAAGTATGAAGTACGCATTTTATCCAGGCTGTGTGTCGCGTGGGGCCTGTCCTGAACTCTATCCCGCTTCGGTCAAGGTGGCGGAAACACTCGGGATCGAAATCGAGGAAGTGACCGATGTCGGCTGTACCGGTGCCGGGGTTTTGAGCCGTGATCTGTCCGACCCGATCAACGCGCGGACCCTGGCCAAGGTGGAAGCCATGGGGCTGTCCTCCCTGATGACGATTTGCAGTACCTGTCAGGGAGTCTTTACCCAAGCCAACCACCGCTTCAAAAACGAGCCCGAGTATCGCCAGAAGATCAATGACGAATACCTGGCCGAGGAAGGGTTGGAATACAAGGGCACGGTGGAAGTCAAGCATCTCTTATGGGTGCTGATGGAAGACTATGGGGTGGAGAACCTGAAACCGTATATCAAGCGGAAACTGACCGGCCTCAAGGTCGCGCCCTTCTATGGTTGCTACATCCGTCGTCCCACCTCCATTATTGCGCCCAAGGGCCTGTCGGGGCGGAAAACTTATTTAGAGGACCTGCTCGATGTTCTCGGTGCCGAGTCCGTGGATTCGAGCGGGAAGTCCAAATGCTGCGGATTTCCGATTCTGACGGTCAACGAAGAAAATTCAATGCGGATGGTGAGCGACCATACTGGTGACGCCAAGACGAAGGGGGCCGACTGCATGGTGACGCCCTGTCCCCTGTGTCATCTCAATCTTGACGCCAACCAGCCCACGGCGGAGAAACGGGCGGGGACCCAGATTGGGATGCCGATTATCCATCTCCCTCAGCTCCTGGGTCTGGCCTTTGGCTTCGATGAGAAGGAAATGGAACTCCAGCGGCATATCGTTTCGACCGAAGCCGTTTCGCGTCAACTGGAGGTCAGTATCAGATCATAACGCGTCCCGCTCTGGCTTGGCTGTGAGGGGCAGACCGTGCTGCTGCCCTCTTTCGCCGGGACTCCGGGGCGTCGATCACCCTTAGATTTGTTTTTTATCAGTTGCGTTTATGGCGACACAGCAGACGAGAAAGACGTTTCGCCAACCCGATGAAATCTTTGCGCTCCTGACCAAAGAGCCACTCTACCCGCTCTACCTCTTTCATGGTGAGGAGGCATACTTCATTCATCGCGCCATCGCCTTGGTGCGGGCACGTCTGGGTGAAAACCCGGCAGTGCATACGTTTTATGCGGGAGAAGATCCTCTTGAGCAGCTACTTGAGGCCTGGGGCAGTGCCTCACTTTTTGCCGAACGTCAATTAATCGTACTCAAGGGCGCGGGCCAACTGTCCGCCGCCGACCGGGAACGTCTGGCGACTGAAGCCGAACTCCGGGATGAAGGTCAGCCCCTGGTAGTCTGTGTGCAAGGCAGGGCCAATCTCAGCCAGAAATTCTTTTCTGTGTGCGCCAAGCGTGGCTTTGTGGGCGAATTCCGCTCGCCTTTTATCAACCAGATCCCCGGCTGGGCGCAGCGTTTTGCCCGGGAAAAGGGGGTCCGTCTCAACGCTGAGGCGGCCTCGTATTTGGCCGACCATATTGGAACCGATCTACTTGCCTTGTCCACCGAGATTGACAAGCTGGTTGCTTTTGTTTTCCCGACAACCGAAATAGACCAAGCCGTGGTCAGGCAATGTACGGGGGATCTGCATCAGCACTCGGCCTTTGATCTGGCCGAGGCTTTGGGGCGACGCAACAGCAAACGGGCGGTCCGTTTGGTGCAGGACGTATTGAGCGATGAGAAGCGAGCGCTCCCGGCCTTGCACGCGCTGGTCAGTCATTTCCGGCGTCTGTGGCAGGTCAAAGATTTGTCCGACGCGAATGTCCCGAGCAGTCAGATTGAACGGGCGGTCGGGCTGCGAGGACAGCGACTCCGCGCCTTGGTTGAGCAGAGCCGTGTCTTCTCTGGTGCGGATCTTCGCCGCATCTTACGACATGCCTCGCAACTGGACCTCGCCCTCAAATCGAGTCCAACCTCTCCCCGCCTCTTGTTCGATGCCTTTATTCTGGACGCCTGTGGGAGCACGGCCGTTGAAGGTAGACCCAAACTGTGACAGACAAAACGGACCTCTCACACAACTCCGGTCAACTCGGCTTTGCGTTTTTTCGTGCTTCAAACGAAGATGACTCTCCGCGTCGAGAAATCGGGAGCCGCGCCCAGGCATCGCTTGCTGCGCTGCTGCCCCATGTCCAGGCCAGATGCCTTGAGGCTCCTTTAGACGAGGTGGACCGGGAATTCCTGCCCTTACTTGAGCTGTGTGAATCGGTGCTGACGCGGGCGCTTGACGTCGCCCAGGAAAGGGGTGACCAGGTCTGGTCCGAGGCTGAATACCGCAGCCTGCGCGGGATTGGCCAAGCCCAATGGTTGCTGATTGAGGCACAAGCCAAAAAAAGCTAACGCCCCAGCATCATTCGGCAGAATCAAGGGAAGAGTACTGGGCCTCAGAAAAACCCCCGACAGTGCTACGTCCGTAAAGACGTCCCGTGGGTGATGAACACGGGCTGCCGGGGTTACGGTGGTGCCTGGTCCTCCCAAGCGACCACTCGATTTGGGATAGGTCGGCCTAAGAGGCCACCACCTCACTGATCACCGTCGTTGATAACTGCACTAGACCACCTCCTTTCTCGGCGCACCCAGCGCGGGTCCAGAATCCGCTCAGCCAGGAACCGATCGCCGCTACCGGCCCGAGGCTCGGTCCGCACTGTCCTACCGTATTGCAGGGACAGAAACGAGACAGGCTGTGTCAGCCTGACCGAAAAGCTGACTCCAGCCTACGCCCAAACGCTCCAAAGGTCTAGTGTCCACAGGAGAATATAAAGTCGGTCACTGTCCTTTTTCCGGGCTGACGGCTCTTGCGGATATGTGCCGTGCTCTGTACAGTCCTGTGAGACATGCCCAATTTTCATGCCTTAGCCGTCTTTGAAGCGTGTGGACCGTCGACCGAAGAGATCCAGGCAACCGTCTCATCCCTCTTCGAATCCTTCTCTCATCAGCGCGTCCGCTATCATGAGCACGAGTTGAGTGAAGGCCCAAGTGCTGCGTCAGCAGGGAACAACTTCTACTGCATGGTGTTCGTCGACTGTGATGTCGATGCCTACACCGAAGAAAAAGCGCTGGATTTTGCAAACGACGCTTTTGAGTATATTTCGACGGAGACCTGCCAATATCTGGCCTTCGGGCTCGTCCCTGGTCGTCAGCGTGTACAGCGCCGACGGGAAGAAGCGAGCGATGCCGACGCAAACGAACGGGGCAGACGGCGGCGTGGAACGCAGGGGCGGGGTCGGAGGAGACGCGACGACCGGGAAGACGACAGAGGAGGGCGGCAGGAAACGGATCAGACCCGGGCAACACCAGGAGAAGCCGCCGTAACGCCTGAGCCTGAACCGAGCGCAACGTCTCCCGCCCCGGCGCAAGAGATATCGGCGGTAGAAGTCGAGCCGGGAGAGGTTGAAGCGCCGACTGAACTCGAAATTGACGTTGAGGCCAGCGGACCTCCCCCACCGCCGCCCCGCAGCTCTGCGGCCATGCAGGTAACCGTCACCGTCAAGCTCCGGGCTTCCGAGCTCAAAGACTCGCTGAATGGCGAGGCCCCGCAGCAGGATCTCATTCAAACGGCGATTGCCGAGGCGCGGAACCGACATCCGGAAGTGCCCGCCGATGTTGTGCCCGAGTCGGAATCCATTCCGCTCCCCGGTGGCGACACGCTACTGTCGTTGACCTGGAAATACCCGGCCCCGGTTCCTTCTTCAAAAGAATCGGTATCGTAAAGTCTTCGGCAGTTGCTCACTTCTGTCAGTCCACCCAAACAGCACCGCTCTTCTTGTCAATGCCTGAAAAAGCCTCGCTTTTTCAGGAGACCCATGTTACACAGCCGTCGTACCGGCACGGATAAAGCGGAGGTGCTATGCAACAGACCCAACAGACCCATATGCTTTCCGGCGTGACCGTTCTGGATTTTACCCAATACCTGGCCGGACCGACCGTGACCCGTCTCATGGTGGAGATGGGGGCCAACATCATTAAGGTGGAACAGGCGCCCATGGGCGATCCGTCGCGTTTGCTGCCGTTTATTCAGGATGAGCGTAGCGCGTATTTTGTCCAGCAAAATCGCGGCAAAAAAAGTCTCTGCCTGGATTTCGACAAGCCGGAATCCCTTGAAATCCTGCGAGCCTTGATTCCGACCGTGGATGTGGTGGTTGAGAATTTCGGACCAGGCGTGATGGAAAAACGGAATCTTGACTATCCGTCGCTCAAGACCATCAATCCCAAGATTATCATGGTCTCGATTTCCGCCTTTGGGCGAAAAGGTCCATTGTCTCACAAAGTGGGTTACGATTTTATTGCGCAGGCCTTCTCCGGCATTATGCATATGACCGGCAGTCCGGATGGGCCGCCGCAGTTCGTCGGGCTCGGGATTGCCGATGTCAGCAGTGGCGTCCACGCCTTTGCGGCCCTTGGCTATGCCTTGTACCACCGGGAACGGACCGGTGTCGGCCAGTATATCGATCTGTCCATGATTGACGCCATGTTCCACATGCACGAGGTCAATGTGCAGGGCCACACCCTGAGCAAGGGGGAGTTTGTGCCGCTCCGAATGGGGTCCCACCATCCCCTGGTGTGCCCATGTGGAGTGTTCAAAGGGCCCGAAGGCTGGATCGTCGTCCTCGTCCTGGACCGACAGTGGGCCAATATGTGTAAGGCTATGGGCCGGCCGGAGCTGATTGACGATGCCCGCTTTGCGACCAATGCCGTGCGGGGGGAGAATCAGGGCGAACTCATTCCGATTATCGAAGCGTGGATGCAGGCGCAGCCGAGTGATGAAGCCGTCCTCCAAATCTTTGAAGAGCATCGAGTTCCTTCCGCTCCCGTCATGTCGATCACCGATATATTGAAGCACCCGTATTTCAAGGCGCGGGAGATGATCCGGACGGTGCCCGACCCCATCCTGGGGGAAGTCACCATCCCAGGCTTCCCGCTCAAGTACTCAGAGTTCCCCCAGCTCCCGGACATTCAAGCTCCGCTCTTGGGCCAGCACAGCGCCGAGGTGCTGCAAGAGCAGCTGCGCTATAGCAAGGAAACCATCGCCGCACTCCAAGCGAAGGGGGTGCTGTACGCAGAGGACCGTTAGCGTGTACCGGACAGACCCGGCTACACCGGTCGGTCTCCGGGTCAAGGCAAAAACAGGGAGAAGATATGGCAATGATTCCCGTTGAGCAGGTGGAAATTTTTGGCGCCGGCGTACTCAGAGCTGAAGGCGTGGTCATTGATAAAGAAGGCAACGCCTGGGGCGGCGGGCGTAATGGCATCGTCTATAAAGTCAGTCCGGACGGGGTCGTGCACGAGGTCGCCCAGTTGCCGGACCGGGCCATCCCCAACGGCGTCACGCTGGACCGGGAGGGTAACTTCGTCTACTGCGACCTCAGGCATAAAGCCGTCATGCGACTGTCACAAGACGGGAAAGTTTCCCTCGTCGCCGACCATGCCGGAGACTTTCCGATTTCGATTCCAAACTTTGCCAGCTATGACGCCGAGGGCAATCTCTACGTATCAAACTCCAGCTCACAGCCGGGCCGTGAGGTGTTTAAGGAATTTGTGAATCCCCAGCCCAACGGCGCGGTTGTGCGCATCCGTCCCGACGGCCGGGGCGAGGTCGTCGCCACTGGAATTTATTTTGCCAATGGGACGGCTATCGATCCCAATGAGGATGCGGTCTACGTTCTGGAGAGTTCGCGCAACGACTGCATCCGTATTCAGATCAACAAAGACGGCAGCTTTGGTTCGCCTGAAATCTATGCCAAAGACTTTCCGGCCCTGCCGGACGGGATGGCCTTTGATGTGGACCGCAACTTGTATATCACGCTGCCCGGTGTGCCCGAGAACGGCAAGCTGGAGCCCCGCAACAGAGTCATCAAGGTTGATCCGAACGGCAACTGGGAGACCTTCGTCCACGACCCGGACAGTACCGTGCTGGCCTTTCCAACCAACTGCGCGTTTGGCGGCCCTGACATGCAGGACCTCTTTATCGCCAATCTGGAAGGGGATCATATGAATAAGGTCCGCACCGCAGTCCGAGGTCATCCCCTGTATCACCAACGCTAAGAGTATCACCAACGCTAAGCGTACCAAGCGCTAACCATACGGAGCCTGCTTATGCAAAAGAGCGATGAACGGATTCTCACCACCCACGTCGGTAGCCTGCCGCGTAATTCTACGCTGACCGATCTGCTGATTGACCAGGAGCAGGGTAAGGCCATAGATGCCGCGGCCCTGGAGCACCAATCCGAAAGAGCCGTCCAACACGTGATTGATGAACAGCTCAAAGCCGGTGTGGATATCATCAATGACGGCGAACAGCCGCGTATCGGTTTTCAGACCTATGTGCCGCAGCGCATGCGCGGCTTTGGCGGGGAAAGCAAGCGGCCCACCCCGCAAGACATGGCCGAATTCCCGGATTTCATGGCCATGATGCAGCGGCGCAATATGATGCGGGCCAAGGTCTTCAACGCCCCGCAGGCGGTTGCCGAGCTTGCCTACGACGATCTGTCCGCCGTGCAGCAGGAATGTGCGTTGTTTCTGCGCTGTACGGAGCAGGCAGCGTTCACCGAGCGCTTCATGACCGCGGCTTCGCCCGGCATCATTGCCACCACCATGCTGAACGCCCATTACGACTCGCACGCGGCCTATGTGCTGGCCGTGGCCGAGCAGATGAAGAAGGAGTACGAATACATCCACGCCCAGGGTTTACTGCTGCAACTCGACGCCCCCGACCTGGCCATGGAGCGGACCTTTCTCTTTCAGGATCAGACACTCGCCGAATTTCAGAAGACCATCGAGGTCCATATTGAGGCCGTCAACCGCGCCACCGAGAATATCCCGGCCGAGCGTATCCGGCTGCACATCTGCTGGGGCAATTATGACGGTCCACACAATTACGATGTACCGCTGGCCGATCTTCTTCCCATTCTCTACCAAGCCAAGGTTGGAGCCCTGTCCATCGAGCTGGCGAATCCCCGTCATCAACACGAATATAAAGCCTTCCAACAGCACCCCTTACCCGACTCAATGCTGCTCATTCCCGGTGTGATCGATTCCACCACCAACTATATCGAGCACCCGGAAATCGTCGCCGACCGCCTCTGTCAGGTGGTTGACGCTATCGGCGACCGGAGTCGGGTCATTGCCGGCTCAGACTGCGGCTTCGGCACGTTTGCCGGCTGGGAGATGGTGTCCGAGAGCGTGGTATGGGCCAAGCTGCGGGCGTGTGCCGAAGGCGCGCGTCTCGCCTCGCAGCGCTTATGGGAAGGGGAGGGGTAAGAGACAACACGGTCTGGCAGGACACCCCGCTTCGCTTCAGGACCTGCGTGACTCTGGACACGGAGAGCCGCCTGTAATGCCATCGCGCATTGCCACAGACAGTCCGGTGTCGTGTCAGGCTCCGGTCACATTTGCCGTCCAGCCTCTGTCTCTATCGACCGTTGTGGCTGAGATATTCTTTGAAGCGTAAAAGCCGACCAGCCCCAGGGCGTCTTTTATCTGCAGCCGCCCGATCGGTCCCGAGGTATAGGTCACATTCAGGATATTACGTGCGGGGTCAATGATAAACGCCGCCGGTTGGATGATATTGCGCTTCTCTTCGTACCAGCAGGTCAGGGTCGCGGCCGTGGCCGGACCGTCCACGCCGTAGATGACGGGAAACGTCAGCCCCGACTTATCGACCGTCTGCCGGGCTTTGTCGAGCGGGTCGGTTGAGATGGCGTACACCGAAATCCCGGTTTTCTGAGCCTGCTCAAGATGGGTCTGATAATCAGCCAACTGCTGATCGCAGAACGGTCACCAGTGAGCCCGATAGGTCAGGACGATAGCGTACGGAGTCGAGATGTCGGCCGGCAGATTGACCGTCCCTCCGCCGACGCTCGAACCGCTGATGGCGGGAAAAGGCTCTCCGGGGTGAAGGCGTTCCATAGCTGTGCTCCTTTCTGGGATACGCGCCGGATCAGGGGGGCAAGGCACGATGGGCCACCAATATCCACGACCCGACGACGCGTCAAGGCAGGAATGCGCCGCGCCGGTCTTCTGCTACACTCTGACCCTGTGCTACACTCCGGTCCATGACTCGCCTGTTGCTTCCGTCTCTCGCGCCTTCTGGCCCCATTTCAGAAGTTGCTGCGCTCAGCTTGTGATATTGCACGCATGGCCAGATCATCCCGACCTTCGGCGTCTAAGACGGACGCGAAGAAAAACCCGCCCCGGACCCTGCTCGGTACGATAGGCGCGGGGCTGCGGAAAATCCCGACCACTTTTGTCCTGGTGCTGATCGGACTTTTCATTTATTTTCGCTCACCGGACGAGGCTGAGCCACCAGAGCCACAACCCGAAGATTCCATCGCCCACGAAGAGCCGCAGCCCCCGTCGGACCTGCCCGCCAATATCAGTCCGGCCTTTTGGACCTGTGTCTATCGCACCGACACCCAGCTCTCCGAAAGTCTCTGGGGAGATGTGTACTACGGGATGGAAGCCAGCGACGCCGGGCGCTCGGTGTCCGTTTCCGTTTCTCCAGAATGGGCTAATCTGACGCCGGAGCAACGTTCCACCATAGTCGAACTGGTAGCGACGACCTGGCAAAAGAACAGCCAGGACTTGGCACTGTTTACCCCAGAAGCCGGGCTGGAGACCGTGACGCTCAAAAGAGCGGAAGACGACGCAGTTGTGGCGGTCTGGACGCCGTCCGACGGGGTTGAAATCGTCGAGGAAGGTTCGGAATCGTAACACGGGGGAACAGGAATATAAGGCGTAAGAAAAGCATGAAGCCCGATTCGTTTTCTACCATAGAGTGGCGGGACGGTGCGGTGGTGATGATTGACCAACGCGCCTTACCCACCCGGGAAGTCTACCGCACCTACACGGATTACCGCAGCGTTGCACGTGCCATTACCGATATGGTGATTCGCGGGGCTCCAGCGATTGGCGTTGCCGCTGCCATGGGGATCGCTCTTGGCGTACGCCAGCTCAAGCGGAGTCTACAACCCGACGTGTTTGCGCGCATCTGCCAGGTCTTTGCCGCCACCCGACCGACCGCGGTCAACCTCTTTTGGGCCATTGACCGCATGCGAGGCCGGTATGAAAAAGTGCGGGCCAAAGGCCGTGACGCGCTGATTGCTACCTTGGAGCAGGAAGCTTTGAAAATCCATCAAGAAGACGTGGCCGCCAATCGGCGCATGGGTCGCCACGGCGCAAAACTGATTCCTCAGGGAGCGACGGTTCTAACCCATTGTAATGCAGGGGCGCTGGCAACGGCCGGGTATGGAACCGCCCTCGGCGTGATCCGGGCCGCCTGGGAGCAGGGTAAGAATATCTCCGTCTTTGTGCCGGAAACCCGGCCGTATTTACAGGGCGCGCGCTTAACCGCCTGGGAACTCGTGCGCGAGGGGATTCCCGCAACCCTGATTACCGACAATATGATCGGCCATTTCATGCAGCAGGGCGCAATTGATTGCGTTATTGTCGGCACCGACCGCACCGCAGCTAATGGCGACGTGGCCAATAAAATCGGGACGTATACGTCCGCCGTGCTGGCCGGACGACACAAGGTGCCGTTCTATGTGGCCGCCCCAACCACATCGATTGACCTGGACTGTCCCTCGGGCAAGAAGATTCCGATTGAAGAGCGGTCCGCCCGGGAAGTCACCCATATGCTACGCCAACAGATTGCCCCCAGCGAGGTCGCGGTTGCTCACCCGGCGTTCGATGTCACCCCCCATTGTCTGGTCAGCGCGATCATCACGGAAAAGGGGATCGCCCGTGGCCCCTATGCGCAGTCGTTGCCGAAGTTTGTCAAAAGAAAACGGTGAGACGGATATCCGCACTCATCCTGCCGCCCGTTGAACAATCGTATCAACCAGGGTGTGATGTTCCGGCGCTCCGATTGGCGGCAGCGGGAGGGCCGGCCGGCCGGCAATACGTTGCTTCAGCCGCTCAATACGCTGTTGCGCTTCGCTCACCCGCTCTTCAGTCAACCCGCCTTGTTGCATCGCCTGCCGACACGCATCCCGAGCGCTGAGGGCGTGCTCCAGGCTCTGACAGACCAATAAGAGGTCGGCTCCGGCGCTGAGCGCCTGAACTGCGGCGGCCGCCACCGACGAATGCCGGACAATAGCGCCCATCTCCAGATCGTCCGAGACAATGACGCCCCGGAATCCGAACCGTTTCCGCAGCAGATCGTTCATAATGACGGGGGAGAGCGAGGCCGGCTGCTGCGGGTCCAGGGCCGGATACACAACGTGGGCGGTCATCAGGAGTTCGATTTCCTGGGCAATAGCGGCCAGAAAAGGGGGAAGGTCAACCGCCTCCAGGGTTGTCCTGTCTCGCGCATCGTAGGGCAGGTCGTCGTGCGAATCGACGACGGTCGCCCCGTGTCCAGGAAAATGTTTACCGCACGGGAGCACGCCCGCCGCGCGCAGTCCGTCGGCAAGGGCACAGCCGAACTCGGCCACCCGTTGCGGGTCAGAGCCAAACGCGCGGTCGCCAATAACGGTGTTCTCAGGATTGCTGTACACATCCAGTACGGGCGCAAAGTCAATATCTATCCCCACGCTGCGCAGTTCCCGCCCAAGGGCGACCCCGACCTCATAAGCGAGTTGCGAAGAGCCGGTCTGGCCGATCTGTAAAGCAGGCGGAAAATGGGTGAAGGGCGGTGAGAGACGATGGACACGTCCGCCTTCGGCGTCAAGCGCAATCAGGGGTGGGCGCTCGGGGGCCAGGGCATGAATATCCGCACACAGGGCACGAAGCGTGTCCGGGTCCGTATAATTCCGTTGAAAGAGGATGATGCCACCGGGCCGCAAGTCGGCGAGTATCCGGCGTGTCTCAGTATCAAGCGTTGGATTGGGGATGCCAACCATCAGGCATAACCCAATATCGTCCGGAGAAGGTCGGTTGCTCATAACCGTACTCTAGCAAGAAGGCCGATCTGAGAAAAGAAAAGTCTGGACAGGAACTCGGTTTGAAAATAACTTGTCTCAAAAAAATTGGCGTGATAACCGACCCACAACTGAATGGAGCAGCCATGAGCCATCAAGATCATTTCGAGTCCATCCTGACCGCCCTGCACGATGCCGCACTCGACGTCACCCGCTGGCCCCATGTCTCCGCCCTGGTTGACGAGGCCCTTGGCATCGCCGGCAGTCAGTTAATCGTGTTGACCGGCCATACCCCTGCCGCCATCGAAGTCCTCTTTGAGCAGGCGTCCTGCCACGGCGAGCCCGCCCCCTGGGGGCAGGACTACGCGCTCAACTACTTTCCCCGCGACGAACGCGTGCCCCGGTTTCTGCACCTGCCCGACCGCAGTATAGTCCCCAACCCCGCCTTATTCACCGCCCAGGAACAGCGTACCTCCCCGACCTATAACGAACTCTTGGTGCGCTCCCAGGCACAAAACGGCCTCGTCATCCGGCTGGCCGGTCCCGAGCACAGCCATATTGCCTGGGCCTTGACCGACCCCCAGGGCTCCGACGGCTGGGGCTCCGAGTCCTACGCATTTATCACCGCCCTCCTGCCCCATCTGCGGCAGTTTGTCCGCGTGCGCCAAGCCTTAGCCCAAACCGAGGTCCTGTCCCTCCATCTGACCCGTCTGCTCGATACCACCTCGTTCGGCCTGCTCTGCCTGGACCGCCACGGGCGGATCATCGAGGCCAACCCCCGCGCCCAGGGCCTGCTCCGGCGGGGTGACGGAATACACGACCCCGGGGGATATCTCCACGCCCGCCACCCGGACGACAACCCTCAACTCCAGCAGATACTCGCCCAGGCCCTGCCGCAGTATGGCCGGGTTGCCGCCGCTGGCTCCCTGGCCTGCCGCCGCCCTGCCGCTCAACTCCCCCTCACCGTGCACATCACTCCCGTGCCTCATCGGGCAGACTTTGGAGCCAACCGGGTGGCCGTGCTCGTCCTGCTGATCGACTCCGGTCAGCGTCCACACATTGACCCGGCCACCGTTGCGAAGGCTCTGAAGCTCACCCCAGCCGAGAGCCATGTCGCGGCTGCGGTAGCCCAGGGGCAGACGGTCAAGGACATTGCGCATCAAACCTACCGGTCGCAGGCGACGGTGCGCGGCCATCTCAAGCAGATACACGCCAAACTTGGCCTCTCCCGGCAGGCCGACCTCGTGCGGCTCGTGCTCACCACGGCGGGGCCACTCTCCCTGGACGCCTGACATCTCTCCCCCGCCACCGTTCCTGCTGAGTTTGGTCTGAGTGGAACCGCAGGGCGGAGCCCCTGAGGGGCGCAGGCGAAGCGCGGCCAAGCCCTTCGCCCGGCTCAGGTCAGATTTCCCCCTTATCAAGGGAGATTGAGGGGGATAGGACGGACGGGGTAGCCGCTGCTTCCTACCGGTCGTGCGCCACCCCGTCCGCCGTTCGGCCGGCTCCCGGCGCACCTGCGCTAGAGCGTACTGTGAATAGATTGAACCGGGGGAGGCGCTTCAAGCAGGCGTGCAGCTGTGGCAAGCTGCTGGCAGAGGACGGAAAGAGAGGAGCCGCGGATGGCCCGAGCGTATTCC
>JAJDZM010000104.1 GCA_022824615.1 Candidatus Binatia bacterium
GGTCCAAGGTTCAGACCGTGAGTGATATTATCCGTTGTGTCCCCACGGTTTGCAAGGCAGGAGGGGGCATAGCAATTTGGAAAGTACCACTTCCCCTCCTTGGAGGGGTGATGCGAAGAGGAACCCACCCCGGCCGGCGGCCACCCCTCCCGAGAGGGGATAAGAGCAGGGTTATTGACAGCCGCCGGACTGGTCGTTACCCCTACTGAAACCGACACTGGCAAGAGCGGACAGGCAAAGGGAGAGACCGGCAATGGCGACGATAATCACCGAGGACTGCATTAACTGCGGGGCGTGTGAACCCGAGTGTCCCAACACCGCCATCTATCAAGGCGGGGTGGAATGGGAATTGAACGGCGCCACCCATCCGGCCATTGATGAGGACATCTTTTATATCGTGCCGGACAAATGCACGGAGTGCGTGGGCTTTTTCGACCAGGAAGCCTGTGCGGCCGTCTGTCCGGTCGACTGCTGTATCCCGAACCCGGACATTGTCGAGACGGAGGAGGTATTACTGGCGCGGGCCAAGGAGTTGCATCCCGAGGAGACGTTTGGGGAGGATTTCCCCTCGCGTTTCAAGGGGGAAGGGGGCGAGGCTGCTCCGGCTGAGGCCCCAGTGGCGGAAGCTACCCCGGCGGCGCAACCTGCTGCACCGGCGGCTGCGCCGGCCCCACAACCCGCCCCGACCGCTGCCCCGGCCCCGGCCCCGGTGGCAGACTCTGTCGCCCTCTCCATTCCGAGCGTGGACGAATGGGAAGTGCCGATTAACTGTCATCGTTGCGACGGAGAATTCAGCGCGCCGTTTCGGCATTTTCGGATTGGCATCGTCTTCTACTGTACCCATTGTGGCGGCTCGCTCGTGGTCAATTCCTCCATGTTCAAGGATGTCGCCACCGCCCTGGACAGCTTCCACGCGCAGTGGGTCGGCGACTTCGAGGCGTTTCAGGCAAAACGGCAGCGTGAGCTTGACGAGTTTGAGGAGCGGAAGCGCGTAGACCTCGAGAATTTCTCAGCAACCCTCAAGCAGGTAGTTTCCAAGGCAAAACCCGCCGGCAGGACCCACCGGCGGCTGTCGCTGTTCGGCTTTCAGCGGGTGGGCTAAGCTCACAGAAAAAATTGCAGTCCTATCCCCTCTTGGGAGGGGTGCCGCGTAGCGGTGGGGTGGGTTCTGCGGCCGGACCGTGCATGGGGGAAACCCACCCCGGCCTTCGGCCACCCCTCCAAGGAGGGGATTATCCCTCTCCGAAGATGAGCGCTACTGTTCGTACCTCTTCCCCAGCTCCATAGCTTCCGGCACACCGAGCAGAGTCGTCAACTCTTCAAATGCCTCCCAGCCGGCGTCCTGCACGATACGACCCGTGGTTTTGAGTTCCTGCATGGCGTCGCGCATGCGGATGTAGGCGGCCATCAGGGTTGCGGAATAAATCGTCAGCTTGAAGCCGTATTGAGCGAGTTCCTGCACGGGCAGCAGTTGTCCGTTATACAGCAGCGGCAGGTCGCCGAGTTCCTGGACGTAGCGCTTGATATCGTCGTGCGTTTTAATCCCGTCCACGAAGATGAGGTCGGCGCCCGCCTCTCTATACGCCCTGGCGCGCTGAATGACATCGTCCCAGCCATTGACCGCCAGGGCATCGGTGCGGGCAATAATCACGAAGTCCTTGTTGCGTCGGGCATCGCACGCGGCTTTGACCTTCGGGACCATATCGGCCATGGGGATGACCTGCTTCCCGGATAAAAAGCCGCAGCGCTTGGGCCACACCTGATCTTCCATGTGCAGCGCGGCCGCGCCGGCCGCTTCATATTCGCGGACGGTCCGGTACACATTCACCGGGTTGCCGTAACCGGTGTCCGCATCGCATACCAGCGGAATATCAATGGCGTCCGCAATGGCGCGTACATTCTCGACCATCTCGGCCATGGTCAGCAGCCCCACATCCGGGAAGCCACGCGAGGCTGCCGTCCCGAACCCGGTCATATACACAGCCTCAAACCCAACGTCCTGGGCAATCTTGGCCTGAAACGCGTCAAAGATGAACGGCGCAACAACCATGTCAGGGCCGTTGAGCATGGCGCGCAGACGGGATGCAGTACTCGGCATGATTTCCTCCTTCTATGTGCATATGAAGTGACCGGCGGCGGGGGAAAACCCACCCCGGCCCTTCGGGCCACCCCTCCAGGGAGGGGAGCTTTTTTATCCCCTCTCGGGAGGGAAAGAGGGAACGTGTCAACATCTGCCGGTTCTGTTGAAGGACACGTTTCCTCTTTGCGCCGCGTAGCGGCGGGGTGGGTTCCGCCGACTCCGGTACACTCCAACCCCGTTTTCGAATTACAACACCACACGATATTTGCAGCAGACATTCCTTGGGCGTGCGATTTTTTTGGTGCGTTGTGTCAGCCGCCGGCGTTTACCACTCGGTCCGCGCCGGCGGTAAGGCTCCACTCGGACTGGGGGCGTCAAAGAATTCATGGCCGGCCTGCGTCGCGCGGCGCAGATAGCGCTTGAGGAGCCGCTCGGAACGCTTGAGCAGTTCGTTTTTGCCCCGAAAGACTTGTTCGCTCACCCATTCGTTGCGGATCCAACAGTCGAACGAGGCCTCCTGAATAAAATTGAACTCCATCAGGAGCCCCAACTCCTGGGTATCGGCGACAATGGCGCGCAGCGACAGACCGGAGTCGACAATGGCGCCGCGCAGATTCGGCGGGAGGGGCATGGCGCGTTTGAGCTTGTCGATCTCGCGCTGGGAGGACTTTTTTTCAAGCAGGGATACGTAGCCCCAGGCGCCGGGCGCGGGGTCGGCCTGGGCCAACAGTTGCGCGTTCAGGTCGGTCAGGTTCTTTTCGGCCTGGGTCTGGTCGTAATCCTCGACGGTCTTGAAAAACGAAGCCCCAACCGGAGCCTGCCGTTCGGACTGCTTTGCCCGCTCACGGCTTTTGTGCTCCTCCACCCACCACTCACTATCCTTCCGCCCTTTTTTCTTTCGCTCCGCCATCACACGTTTTTCCCATAGCGCCGGTCGTTACTGGGCCGGCAGCAGATACGAAAATCCTGCCGTAAAGGTATGCGTATTCAAACCCCGGTTTTCGTCATACAGGCTGGCATTCGAGGCGTGCCGGAAACGATAGCCGAAATTGATGGCCAGGTTGTCGTCAATAAAATAGGTGCCGCCACCGCCCACCATTTCGGCAAAGTTGAATCCGCCCCCAAGATCGTAACCCTGCAAATCCTGATACATGACGCCCAGCCCCCCCTCGATATAAGGGTAGAACGGAATGCCGAGATCAAAGTGATAGGTCAGCACCGGCAGCATCAGGCCGACCTCAAAAGAGCCTCTGTGGCGCTCAAGTCCCCGGCCTTGTGATTTTTGGGTGAGTATGGAGCCAAACGGCTCGGTGGCGATTTCGAGCGCGCCTTCGGGCAGAAACCATTTTGAGCCCTGAAAGGCCGTATAGCCGAGGCGGAGATGCACCGGGACTTTTTCGATTTTCCGCGACCCGGAGTCCGCGCTGATGGTATAGCCGGACTGCATCCCGAGCGACCACGTGCCCGCCTTGGGTAGATCGTTCGCCCAGGCAGCGGAAACGAGGCCCAGCATCCCGCCCGCCGCGACCAGAGCACACAACCCGCGTTTCACCTGTTTGATCGTCATCCTGTTCTCTCCTTCTTTATGCGTCCCCTTCCTTGGGCTGGAGCAGGCTATCCCTTCTCTCCCAAGACCTGACACTCGGTTTCAACAAAATCCTTGCTGATGTCGTCCCACCCGAACGCCTTGATGCTTCTGACCTCGCGTTCATAGATGGAGATCACCAGATACGAGGCATCCGGGTAGGACGGCTCGTCACCGAACATGGCCTGGGCTTTGTCTTCAGCGGAAAAATAGGCGTCATGGTTGGGGTGGGAATGGTAGAATGCCGCCAGCTCGGCCCCGGCATCAACCGCTTTGAGCACGGCCAGCAACTCCGTGGGCTCCATGAGATACGCGATCATGGCATCCCGCGGATAGCTGTGCGGGTCCTTGGCGTGCATGGCGTTCTGGATATTGGCGATGCGGCGGACTTCCTCACGTCCGTCCACCCGCATAATGGCCCCACAGCATTCCTCCGGAAAAGTCTCCCGCGCGTGCTGACTCAGGGCCGCGTGTGTCTCGGACGTAAGCTGTACCACTCCGGCGTTTCCTTCTCGTTGCGTAACCCCCGGATTATGGCTGTCTCCCGTGGAAAAGTCAAAATGCTATACTGTCTGGTACTGTCTTACCGTGTCCCTTTGGAGTTTTTCATTTTCATCCTCCTTGATGCCCTTTATCTGTCAAATACACGCCCTATCCAGGACTTTGCGGCGCTGTCAATCTCACTCACCTGAAGGTGGTGTCTCACTTTGACATTCTCTCCTCGCGGAAGACCATCCTGTTACAGCAATCCCCCTGCGCTGCCGCGCTTCCCCCTTCATAAGGGGGACTGAGGGGGGTTGTCCTCACGTGTCTGCCGTCCTCAGTACGGGCCGCTTCATGGGGGCATCCGGGACGCGGCGCTGGCGTAGCTCTCGCCGGCTCCCTGGGCAACGATTTTCCCAGCAGTTTTCCCGATCCAGGAACCGCCACAGGATGTGGCGGGCGACTCCGATGGTCTCCATCGTCTTCCGGCGACGGTGGCCGGGGAAAATAAGAACGGTCCATTTGACCGGCGGTTCCAGTCATGGGCCCAACCGGCGCGGCGCGGTGGAACCGTCAGGGCGGCCTGCGCCCGCCCCCCCAAAGAAGCGGGGCCCGGGCGCTGACGCCCGAGCCCCTGGGTGTGCCGTGGTTGGCCGGCCGGTGGCTACTTACACACCTGCACCCAGCCGGAGCGCTTGGTGTCGGCGTCGTCGGGCTGGTAATTGTGGTCGCTGGGGCTCGGACCCGGGTCGAATTCGACGCCGTAGAAGATGCCGTCCCAGTTTTCGAACACGGCCCGCACCCAGCCGGCGCCGCCATTCGGACAGCCGGGATGCTCGTCCGGCCCGAAGTCGCCGTCACCAAGCGAGTAGGACGACGCGAAGCCGTGCCAGTCACGCTCGATGGTGACGTCCCACTGGTCCCAGCCCGTTTCGCCGTCGACGCTGCCGCGCTCCTCCAGCCGGAAGCTGTAGTGCTGGTACGACGCGCGGTGGCTGTGGATGTGCATCTTGCCGTTGAGGGCCAGGTCGGCCTTGAGCGTGATCTGCAGGTGGTCGTCCTCCTTCACCTCCAGCACGGGGTTGTTGCTGTTGGTCGAGTCCTTGATGCTGAACTTGTAGTAGCGCAGCTTCTCGCCGACGTAGTTGTCGTCGTGCACGACCAGGTTGATCGGCACGCGCCAGAGGTTCTGGCCCGACACCTTCTTCCAGTTGCCC
>JAJDZM010000151.1 GCA_022824615.1 Candidatus Binatia bacterium
CGCTACCGGGCGGTTGCGCTGTTCGATGACGTGCTCAGGATGACGACAACAATGGAGGCGGTCGGTGGCGCGAGTATTCGCTTCGGCTATCGAATCGTCCGGGTGGCTGACGATATGTTGATCGCAGAAGGGGCGACGCAACACGCCTGTGTTGATGACGCAGGCAGGGTGAAACGGCTGCCCCGTGAGTTGCGGGCGGTGTTGAGGGTTGGTTGAGTCGATTGTCGGAGCCCGCTTCTATACCGTGTTCTACCGTTCCCGGAGCTGTTTCAGATATTTCGTGCGGGCTTGTTTCAGGAAGTCGTGCGTCTCCGGCCAGCGATAGTCTGCGTAGGTGTACACAAAAGGATGGTAGGCCGCGTGGTGGTAGAGGAGTGTCACCTCGGCATAGATGCCCTGAGAAAGATAGAGTCTGTGGGCCTGGGCCTTGGTTGATGCCAGGACGAGCTTCGTCGTATCAAGATAGCCGGGGTCAAGATTCACGCGGCGCGGCGAAGCCGGGCCTGGTGGAGCGGCAAAATTGTATTCCAACTTGTTGGCTTCGAGTTTTAGCCGAATCAGATCTTCGGGTGTGATGAGCTGCTCAAACGTCACAAAGCGCCGCAGCAGATGGTCGCCCATCTCCGCTCGATAATAGTCCGTGGTCTCCCAGGGGAAAACCGCGCTTTCCAAATCAATCCGGCCATAAGCCGCTTCCAGTCGCATAGCCGCTTGGACGAAGAGGGCCGTATCGGCGGCGAGTAGACCCATCAACAATTTCACGGGCTGGGGGAGGCTGGGCGTGCCCATCTGCGGAGGGACCTACGAGGATTTCTTCAGAGCCAGCAGACGGTCGTAGACTGCATGGGCGACCGCGTCTTTGGACATGAGGGGGAGCGGTTCTTGCTGGCCGGTTCGGTCTAACAGAGTGACGATATTGGTATCGCCGGCAAAGCCTGCCCCTTCTTGCGTCACATCGTTGGCCACGATCATGTCGAGGTTTTTCGAGTGCAGCTTGCGCTCGGCGTTTTGGAGGACATCTTCCGTTTCCGTGGCAAAGCCGACCAGCAGTCTATTGCCCTTGTCCTGGCCGAGTCCGGCCAGAATATCCGGATTACGATCGAGCGGAATGGAGAAGTCGCCGTCTTTTTTCTTGATCTTTTGAGTCGCCGTCTGGGCCGGTCGATAATCGGCAATAGCCGCGGCTGAGACGACGATGGTGGCCCGAGGGTAGTGGGCGAGGACTGCCTGCTGCATTTCGAGTGCGGTGCGCACCGAATACAGCCGTACCCCGAACGGCGCGGCCAGCGCGGTCGGCCCACTGACCAAGGTCACCTCCGCTCCACGCTGGTGGGCAATGCGGGCCATGGCAAAACCCATTTTCCCGGTTGAGCGATTGGTGATAAAGCGGACCGGGTCGATGGGCTCACAGTTGGGACCGGCTGTTACGATGACATGCTCGCCCTGCAGATCCTTTTGGGTGAGCGCAGCTTCCACGCATTCGACAATCTGTTCAGGCTCGGCCAGACGGCCCTTGCCTTCGTAGCCACAGGCCAGCTCTCCTTCCGCAGGCTCGATAATGTGGTGACCGAAACGCTGTAAGGTCTTGAGGTTCTCCTGGGTTGCCGGGTGGGCATACATGTGAACATTCATGGCCGGCGCAAGGACGACCGGAGCCCGCGCGACCAAGAGCAGGGTGGAAAGCAGGTCGTCGGCGAGCCCGTGCGCAAGCTTGGCCAGGATGTTGGCGGTTGCCGGCGCAATAAGCACCAGGTCGGCCGTATCCGCCAGTCGGATATGGCCGATTTCGGATTCTTGCGTCAGGTCAAAAGTATCGGTTGACACTGGATTGCCGGACAGCGATTGCAGGGTGAGCGGAGTAATGAACTCCTGGGCGTTTTTGGTCATCACCGCGCGAACCATGGCCCCTGCCTTGACCAGGAGGCGGACGAGCTCTGCCGCCTTATAGGCCGCAATGCCGCCGCTGACTCCAAGAAGGATATTTTTGTTTTGTAGTACCATGCTGACAGCGGAGCCCTTCGCTCTCTACTTTTTTACCGTATTTGGCATCATACGGGGGAAAAGAGGCGGGGGGCAAGGTCTTGAGGTCGGACCACAGATCCTCGTACAGTTGGGCATTTTCGCCTGAATTGACAAGATGTTTGCACTCCTTGACGTTTTTCCTGCCTTTGGCATTATGTGGGAAGCCTCAGGACGGGTCTGAGGGAATGTCGTCTGATTTGAGTGTAATGTGTCTGCCAAAGCCAGCCTTTCGCAACCAGCTTCCTTTTCGCCACAGGACTGTGTCGCCGCCGAGCTTGAGCAGGTTGAAGAACGGCTGACTGAACTCCTCCAATCCCGCGAACAACTGCTGAGTGACATCGGGAATTATCTTGTTGGGGCAGGTGGGAAACGCGCCCGGCCAACTGTGGCCCTCATGGTGTTTCGCGCCTGTGGCGGGAAAAATGTGAATGACATCGTTGATGTTGCCGCCGCCCTGGAACTCATTCATTCCGCCTCTCTGCTCCATGACGACATTATTGATGAAGCGGAGACCCGGCGGGGGAAAGAGTCGGCCCTACACCGCTTTGGATTGGCGGAGACCCTCATAGCCGGGGATTTTTTATTTGGACGGGCGTTTGCGCTGTGCGGTCGTTTTGAGGAAAAGGTTATTACCTGGGCGACGGACGCTTGTATCAGCCTGACCGAAGGAGAGGTTTTGCAAGACCGCTTGCGCCACGACCCGAGCGTGACGCGGGACGACTATTTGGAAATCATCGAACGCAAAACCGCCTCGCTGTTTGCCCAGGGAGCGCGCATGGGAGCCTATCTTGCCGAGGCTTCGCCGACCGTGGTGGAGAGTCTGGCCGAGTCCGGCTACTGTCTTGGTATGGCCTTCCAGATTGTTGATGATGTGCTGGACGTGGTTGGCGACGGCAACCGAACGGGCAAGCCAACCGGGGCTGATCTCAGAGACGGCAATCCGTCGCTGCCGCTTGTGCTGGCGCTCGCCCGTGACTCTGAGGTCAAACGTGTCTTTGAGAAACAGTCGCCGAGCCAGCAGGAAATTGACGGCGCGCTGGAGCAGGTGCGTCGCTCCGGGGTGCTGGACGAAGCCACGCGTATGGCCCACGCCTACGGCAAACAGACCCTGAAGGCGTTAGAAGTGCTGCCGCCGTCTCCCTATTACGACGGTCTTGCTTTTTTTGTGTCCCAGCTTGTCAATCGGACTGCCTAGGCATATCCTTGACAGGTAATGGCCGCTGACTCGCCACACGCATTACTGGCCCAGGTTACCCACTCCCTGCACGCGTATGCACAGGAGTTGCAGGCTGGCGGAGTCGAAGGCTTCCCTCCCGCTCCGGCCTCTTCGACGACACCGGTTGACGAGGGCTCTCCAGGGCCGGTTGCCGACAGTCGTGTGGAATCTGTCGAGCATCAGCCACGGCAGGCTGCTGACGCGCCCGCACCGCCCGCGGCTTTTCCGGCTCCGCCCCCGGACACGCTTGCTCCACCAGCCCCAGCCGAGGAGGCTTCTCTGGCTGCCGTCCACACGCTCACAGAACTCCGCACCGAAATCGGCGATTGTCGCCGCTGTCGGTTGTGTGAAAAACGCAATACTATCGTCTTTGGGGTCGGCAATCCCGACGCAGAGATTATGTTTATTGGTGAAGGGCCGGGCTACGAAGAGGATAAACAGGGCGAACCCTTTGTTGGACGGGCTGGGCAGTTGCTGACGCAGATCATTACCAAAGGCATGCAAATGCAGCGCTCGGATGTCTATATTGCCAATGTCGTCAAATGCCGTCCGCCTGAGAACCGGAATCCTGAACCTGATGAGATTGCGGCCTGTGAGCCCTTTCTGGTTAAACAACTAGAGATCATTCGGCCCAAGATTATTGTTGCCTTAGGGAAATTTGCCGCCCAGACGTTGCTGAAAGACACGACCCCGATTACCCGCTTACGCGGGAAGTGGCAGTCCTATCACGGGATAAAACTGATGCCGACCTTGCATCCAGCCTACTTGCTGCGTAACCCGAAAGATAAGCGTCTGGTGTGGGAAGATATTAAAGCGGTACTCCGAGAAATAGGACGTCTTTAGCGTGCGAAAGCGTTACCGTACAATTCGACTCGTCCGACTTTTGTCTTGCGTCTGTCTTCTGACAGGCCTGGGTATGCTCATTGGTGCATCCGTACAAAGTCAGTCCGCCCATATTAACCGGATTGTTATCGACGCCTCGATTAATCCGGCCGTAGGTGACTTTATTCACGAGAACATCGATCAGTCCGCCCAGGAGGGGGCTTTAGCGCTGATTATTCAGCTCGATACCCCAGGTGGATTGCTGAATTCAACCAAGAGTATCGTCAAAGACATGCTGGGCGCTCCGCTGCCCGTTCTTCTGTACGTCTCTCCGAGCGGGGCGGGGGCTGGCTCGGCGGGCGTATTTATCACGCTGGCCGGTCATATCGCCGCCATGGCCCCGGGCACAACCATCGGTGCGGCCCATCCGGTTGCCAGCGGTGGGCAAAATATCGAAGGCGATATGCGGGAAAAGATTGAAAACTTCACGGTTTCCTTTATCGAATCGATTGCGCAGCGCCGGGGCCGCAATGTCGAGTGGGCAGAGAAGGCGGTCCGGGAAAGTGTCTCGATCACCGAGGTCGAAGCGCTGGAGAAGAATGTCGTTGATTTTGTTGCGACGGATGTGCACGATTTGCTGACTCAGGCCAGTGGACGCGCTGTTGAGGTGGGCTCGGAAAAGGTCACCCTGGATTTTAGCGCCGCCCAACTGGGTGAGGGCCGCTTCAATATCGTCACGGTCGAGATGCGGCTGAAGCATAAGGTGCTGAATATCCTGGCCGATCCCAATATCGCCTACCTGCTCATGATGGCGGGTATGCTGGGCTTGTATCTTGAATTCTCGAACCCCGGCCTGCTGCTCCCCGGTCTGGCGGGCGGTATTTGTTTGATTCTCGCCCTGACCGCCTTTCAGGTCCTACCCATCAATTACACCGGCTTGGTCTTAATCGGCCTCGGCATGGCGCTGCTCATAGCAGAGATGTTTCTGCCCAGTTTCGGCATCTTGGGTGTCAGTGGTATTGCCGCTTTTGTATTGGGCTCTTTGTTCCTGTTCGATACGCCGGACGCCGAGCTCGCGGTTGATCGCGGTATTATTTTTGCCGCCTCGCTGGCCGTGGGAACCTTCATGTTTATTGTCGGTTCACTCGCTGTGCGGGCGTGGCGCCGTCCGGTCGCGTCAGGACTGGAGGGCCTCCAGGGAGAAATAGGCGAAGTGCGCACCCCGCTCGCCCCGCAGGGAAGAGTCTGGGTGCACGGCGAGTATTGGACGGCCCAGAGTGACGAAGAGATTGAGGTTGGCCAAAAGGTCCAAATCGTTGCGGTCGATCATATGATACTGCGGGTCCGCCGCGCAGCGGATTCATGAGGAAAAGGGGGATACTCCATGTTTGGTTTCGGTCCGGCAGCTACATTTTTGATTATCGGTCTGGTACTCCTGGCGAGTGGTATCAAGATTCTGCCTGAATATGAGCGGGGGGTTATCTTCCGACTCGGACGCTTGGTGAAGCACCGCGGACCGGGGCTGATCTATGTCATCCCATTGATTGAACGCATGGTCCGGTTGGACATGCGGACGATTACCCTGGACATTCCCCCACAAGACGTGATCACCAAGGACAACGTCTCGATCAAGGTCAATGCGGTTCTCTATTTTCGCGTCCTGGAGCCCAATAAGGCAACGATTGAGATCGAGAATTATCTGTTTGCCACCTCGCAACTCTCCCAAACGACGCTACGGAGTGTCTGCGGCCAGGCCGAACTGGACGAACTGCTCTCCGAGCGGGACAAGATCAATGCCCATCTGCAAGAGATCGTTGATACCCAGACGGACCCGTGGGGAATCAAGGTTTCACTGGTTGAGGTGAAACACATTGACCTGCCTCAGGAGATGCAGCGGGCGCTGGCGAAACAGGCCGAGGCCGAGCGTGAACGCCGGGCCAAAGTGATTAATGCCGAGGGAGAATTCCAGGCGGCCCAACGGCTGGCTGACGCCTCGGAGATCATCGAGCAACATCCGGTCGCGCTCCAACTTCGATATCTCCAAACGCTTTCTGAAGTCGCAACGGAGAATAACTCAACCACCCTCTTCCCGGTGCCGATAGATCTCTTGCAACCGTTTTTGCGTGGGATGGGCGGATCGACACCAACGGACAGTTCGCCAGATAATTCGACAACGTAAGAGGTTTTTCTTGCGAGTGGTTGTTTGAGCAGTTATTCACCCTCTCCCTCAGGGGAGAGGGGACTGTAATGGAACTTTCTGATTTCGACTACGACCTGCCGGCCGAGTTAATCGCTCAAGAGCCGGCAAAACAACGCGATCAGTCCCGCCTGCTGCACGTTGGGCGAGGCGACGCTTCACTCTCGCATCATCGGTTTTCGGACCTGCTTGGCCTGTTGCCCAAAGACTGTGTGCTGGTCTGTAACAACACCCGGGTTATCCCGGCCCGCTTGCGCGGAAAGAAGACGACGGGCGGAAAAGTCGAACTCCTCCTGGTTCGACGTACTGCGGCTGAGGGAGAAGTCTGGCAGGTCTTATGTAAAGGCGGCCAAAAACAGAAAGTCGGCGGGCGCATTAATTTTGCGGATAAATTTTGGGGCAAATGGGTGGAAGTGCCGAGGGCCGGTCAGGGGAGTATGCGCTTTTTCCCGGAAAAGGATTTTCAGCGACTTGTAGAACAACACGGAGAAGTCCCGCTGCCGCCGTATATCAGGCGCTCGCCAGGCCGGCACGCGGTAGACCAGGAGCGCTACCAAACGGTGTATGCCCAGCAACCTGGTGCGGTCGCCGCTCCGACTGCTGGGCTGCACTTTACGTCGGCACTACTCGACAAGCTGGTCCAGAGTGGCATTCAGCCATGCTTTGTCACCCTGCATGTTGGACTGGGCACGTTTCAGCCTATCCGGGTGGAGCAGGTTGAGACGCACACGATGGGAACCGAATCATACGAAATCGATACGGCCACCGCAGAATGCATCAACACGGCCAAAGCCTCCGGGAGAAAAATCATTGCTGTTGGGACAACCACAACACGCGCGCTCGAATCATCCGCTCAACAGACGGGCCACGTCCGGCCCGGCCCGAGTCAGTCCGACTTGTTTATTTATCCCGGCTATGAATTTCAGGTAATAGACGGCTTGATCACCAATTTCCATCTGCCCCGTTCGACCCTGCTGCTGCTGGTGTCAGCCTTTGCCGGACGAGAGCGCATGCTGCACGCCTATGCGGAAGCGGTGAAGCAACGCTATCGGTTTTACAGTTATGGGGATGCGATGTTGATTGTGTGAGAGGGCAGTGGCACGAACTGAAAGGAGGTTCTTACAGAACCTCTCTCTAGTAGGCTCACGAGTAGTTGCCAGTCTCCGAAAAAACACATAAAACGGCTCGACAGGCCCAAAGAGCAATTCGTACGTTCGCTACCCCCGTTCATGTTTCAGTTCACGACGATACAGGCAGATTCGGCGACCCAGGCACGCCTCGGCACGTTGCAGACCTCGCATGGCAGCGTGGCCACGCCGGCGTTCATGCCGGTGGCGACCCAGGGGACGGTGAAGTCCATGACCCCCCAGGAACTGCGGACCATAGGTGCAGAGATTATCCTGGCCAATGCCTATCACTTGTATCTGCGACCGGGTGTCGGGTTGGTCGAGCAAGCGGGCGGGTTGCACGCCTTCATGGGGTGGGATGGGCCGATTCTCACCGATAGTGGCGGCTATCAGGTATTCAGCCTGAAATCGCTGTCCACGGTCACGGAAGAAGGCGTGGAGTTTCGGTCCCATTTGAACGGCTCGCGCCATCAACTGACGCCCGAAAGCGTAGTCCGCGCCCAAGAACGTCTCGGGGTCGATATTGCCATGGTCCTGGACGAGTGTGTGCCAGCGCCGGTGGAGGTGGCCGAGGCGGAACGCGCGGCCCATTTGACCGTCCGTTGGGCAGAGCGTTCGCTGGCGGCCAAGCAACGGGACGACCAGGCCGTATTTGCCATTGTTCAGGGCGGGATGTTTCCGGCCCTGCGCGAAGAGAATGCACGCGCGCTTGTTGCCCTGGACTTCCCCGGCTATGCGGTTGGTGGCCTGAGTGTCGGCGAGTCACCGGCTCTGACGTACGAGTTGGCCGCCCATACCATACAGTTCCTCCCCGAGAGCTGCCCACGGTATCTGATGGGGGTGGGGACGCCGGAACAACTCGTTCGCTATGTGTCGCTCGGGTTTGATATGTTTGACTGCGTGATGCCGACGAGGAACGCCCGCAATGGCACGCTCTTTACCTGGCAGGGAAAACTCAACATCCGTCGGGCCGAGTATGCGGCTGACTTTCGACCCATTGAAGCTGACTGTGAGTGCTATACCTGTCGGCATTTCTCTCGGGCGTATTTACGCCACTTGGCCGTGGCTGGCGAGATCTTGTCTGCGCGGCTCAATACTTTGCATAATTTATATTTCTACCAACGCTTGATGCGTACCATGCGTGAAGCCCTGGCTGCGGGTCGCTTTGCCGAATTTGCCCAGCCCTTTCTGGAGGCCCAGGCGGTTGAGCACACGCAGTCAACACAGGAGAGTGCCTCATGAGTCTTGCCTTCGCCCAAGATGGAGCCGCACCGGAAGGCCCCGGGCCGTTAGTCCAATTTTTTCCACTGATCCTGATCTTTGTCGTATTCTACTTTTTGTTGATTCGCCCGCAACAGCAAAAGGCCAAAGCGCACCGGAACATGCTCAGCGAACTGAAACGGAACGACGAAGTCGTGACGGTGGGCGGACTATACGGACGCATTATGGAACTTGGGGAGAACGTTGTGACCCTCGAACTCGCACAAAACATTCGGGTTCGTGTCGAACGCTCCAAGATCGAGGCCGTGGCCGAGGAGGGGGGCAGCCGGAAAGCAGGTGGAGACAAGAAATCGGGAAGGGATAAATAATGCCCCAGGGTCTGCGCTATCGCCTCCTTTTGATTGTCGGTCTCGCGCTGTGGGGGATTCTCTATCTCATCCCGTCTTTCAGCTCCGCATTGCCGGGTTGGTGGCCGTCCTTTCTGCCCTCCCATCATATTCGGCTGGGCCTGGATCTGCGTGGCGGGACGTATTTGCTGTTGACGGTTGACCTGGAGAAGGCCGTTGAAAACAGTCTGGACCAGTACGCCGAGGAATTCCGGCGGGCGCTGAGTGAAGCCGAGGCCGGCATCGTCGATATTCGGCGAGAAGGCAATACCTTACGCTTTTCCGCGATATCCGAATCAGACCGAACGATAGTGCGGGAGATTCTGGCCGACCGCTTCCCCATTCTCGAGCCCCGGATCGGCTCCGGTTCGAGTTCGGATATTGTCGTTGACCTCGACGGCCGTCAGATCGAAGCGCTCCACCAGTACGCGGTCGATCAATCCCTGGAAACCATTCGCAACCGGATCGACCAGTTCGGTGTGGCCGAACCTATTATCCAACGTCAAGGCGACCGGGATATTCTGGTCCAACTGCCCGGTATCCAGGACCCCGAACGCGCCAAGGAATTGATCGGCAGAACCGCGGTATTGGAATTCAAGCTGGTGGCGGAAGAGGGCAGTACGCGCGAGACCGAGACCCTGAATGGTCAAGACCGCGACCCGCTGAGCGGGGAGCCGATTCGGACCACCTACACCCTGGAAAGACAGACCTTGCTTTCTGGTGATGGGGTAGCCGATGCCCGCGTGCGTCCCAGCGTAGATATTGAAGGGCCGTACGTCGAGCTGATTCTGAACAACCGCGGGGCCGAAACCTTTGAGGAAATAACCGGGGCCAACGTCGGCCGCCGTCTGGCCATTGTGCTGGATAATACCGTGTACTCGGCTCCCGTAATCCGCGATCGGATCGGCGGCGGACACGCCTCCATCACGGGCGGGTTTGACATTAAGGAAGCTCGCGACCTCGCCATTGTGCTCCGCGCCGGCGCGCTGCCTGCGCCTGTCACCATCGCCGAGGAACGGACAGTCGGACCGTCTCTCGGGCGGGACTCGATTGAACAAGGAACCATGTCTTTTATTATTGGCGGGGTCTTGGTCGTGGTCTTCATGGTCGTGTATTACAACCTCGCCGGCCTTCTGGCCGACCTCGCGCTGGCCCTGAATATCCTGCTGCTCCTGGCCGCCCTAGCCATGTTTGACGCCACCCTGACCCTGCCGGGCATTGCCGGTATTGTCCTCACCGTGGGCATGGCGGTGGACGCCAATGTGCTGATCAACGAGCGCATGCGAGAAGAGGTACGGCTCGGCAAGGGGGCGCGGGCCGCGGTTGACTCCGGCTATGAACGGGCCTTGCCGGCCATCTTCGACTCGAATATCACCACGTTTTTATCGGGTCTGATTCTGTTTCAGTTCGGGTCCGGTCCCATCAAGGGCTTCGCCGTTACCCTGTGTATCGGGATTATCAGCACGGTGTTCACGACGGTGTTCTGCACGCGGGCAGTGTACGACTATTTTCTGGTGCGGCGGCGTTTACACACCCTGAGCGTCTGAGCCGAGCGAACAACCAAGAGTATAAGACCATGGAACTGATTAAAGCTGTCACAACGATTGATTTTCTGCACTACGCCAAAGGCGCGTATCTGTTTTCCGCTCTGCTTATCCTGCTCGGTATCACCGCCTTTTGGTATCGGGGCGGGTTGAACTATGGGGTTGATTTTGCGGGCGGGACCATCGTCCATGTCAAATTCAGCCAGCAGACCGATGCGGCGGGCATTCGTGCGGTCGTCTCTCAAACGGATATTTCAGATATCGCGGTCCAGGATTTTGGGCAGAACGGGGATGAATTCCTGATTCGTATCCCCAAGTCGGAAACGGGCGCGGAAAACTTCTCGAATCGGATTCGCGAGAGTCTGGCCGATGGCTACGGTCCTGAGGCGTTCGATGTCCGACGGGTCGAAAGCGTCGGTCCGAAAGTCGGGAGAGACTTGCGGCGGAAAGGCATTCTCGCCGTGGTGTTCGCCACCTTCATGATGGGTGGCTATATTGCTTTCCGGTTCGAGCCCCGGTTTGGGGTGGGTGCGGGTGTCGCCCTGATCCATGATGTCTTGGTGACCACCACCGTCTTGCTCGTCGCCGATGTTGAGTTCGATCTGACCGTTGTGGCCGCGTTGTTGACTGTCATCGGTTATTCGGTCAACGATACGGTCATTGTGTGTGATCGCGTGCGCGAAAACATGCGCAAGCTGCGCCGTGAGACCATGCGGACGATCATCAACCGCAGCATTAACGAAACGCTGAGCCGCACGGTGATTACGACCGGGACGGTCCTTATGGTCATCCTGGCCCTTTTCTTTTTAGGTGGCTCGGTGATCCATGCCTTTGCCCTCGTTCTGCTGGTCGGGATGACGGTCGGAACATATTCTTCCATCTATGTTGCCAGTCCGGTTATCCTGCTGTGGGAAAGGGAGACCGCTAGGCAGTGAATGGCCCAGGCGCACGGCTTGAAAAACGCTGGCACCTGCGGCCGGCCGACCCGAGGCGAATTCAGGACCTGATCGAGTCAACTCAGCCCGCACCCCTCCCTCCCGTTACGGCACGGCTGCTCGTCAACCGCGGCATTGATACGCCCGACAAAGCGGCCACATTTTTATCTCCTACCCTGCGTACGGGTCTTCGTTCGCCCATGCTCTTCCCCGATATGCGGCGCGCGACAGACCGCTTGCTCCACGCCCGCGAGCAGGGTGAGCGGGTGTGTATCTGGGGAGACTATGACGTTGATGGGGTGACCGGCAGCTCTCAGCTCATCCTGTTCTTGCGAGAAATTGGCATGGACCCGAGGCTGTATATCCCCCATCGGACCCGTGAGGGATACGGATTGAATACGCCAGCTATTGAGCAATTGGCCGGTGAGGGCACGCGGGTCTTGGTGACGGCTGACTGCGGAGCAACCAGCCATCAGGAGATTGCGCGGGCACAGCAGCTCGGTATCGATGTGATCGTGTGTGACCACCATCACGTCCCGGAGGAAAAACTGCCCGCCTATGCCGTGCTGAACCCGATGGAAGCCGACTGTCCCTTCTCCTTTTCCGGGCTGTCCGGGGCCGGCGTGGCGTTTTATTTGCTCATGGGGCTGCGGATGCGGCTGCGCGAGCAGGCGGAGCAGCCGGTGCCCGACCTGCGACTCTATCTGGATCTGGTCTGTTTGGGGACGGTGGCCGACCTTGTGCCGTTGATTGAAGAAAATCGCGTGCTCGTCACTCACGGTCTGAGACAAATCGCAAGCAGCCAACGTCCTGGTATTCGTGCGCTGCGAGCGGTGAGCGGTGATGACGCTGTGACGGCGAGCTATATCGGCTTTCGTCTCGGACCGCGCATCAATGCCGGCGGGCGGTTGGCCGAGGCGCGCAAGGCGGTTGAGCTGCTCACGACAACGGATACCGAACAGGCCCGGTTGCTGGCTGCTGAGCTGGACAAGGAAAACATCGACCGCAGAGTCATCGAAGAGAAAATATTGCAACAGGCGCTCGCCCTGGCGCAGGCCCAGCTTGAACAGGGTCTGCGCTACAGCTTTGTCTTGGCCTCTCCCGAATGGCATCCTGGGGTGATTGGTATTGTTGCCTCCCGCCTGGTCGAGCGCTTTGGCCGTCCGACCATCCTCATTGCGATTGATGGCGCTATGGGGAAAGGGTCGGGACGGAGCCCCAAGGTTTTCCATCTGTATAAAGGCATACAGGCGTGTGCCGAGCACTTGGCTGGTTATGGCGGGCATCGTCAGGCTGCTGGACTGTCGATACGGACGGCATCAATATCGACCTTTGCCGACGAATTTGAGGCGGTCGTGCGTCGGCATCTGACTCCCGATGATCTGACTCCCATTATTGAGTTTGACGCTGACCTCGATGTTGCGCTGGTCGGACCGGAATTGCTTGATGAACTGCATCGTCTTCAGCCCTGTGGGCAGGGTAATCCGGAGCCGGTGTTTCGGTCCTTACGGACTGAAGTGGTCAGTGTCCGCGTCGTTGGCGATCAGTCTCACGGAAAAGTCGGACACCTCAAGCTCGTGCTGCGCTCTTCCCAAGGTGGACAGCCCATTGATGCTATCGGGTTTGGGATGGGCGACCGTCCGGTTGTTCCCCGCCAACAGGTTGACGTCCTCTACACACCAACGCTGAACGTCTGGAATGGGCAGACGAGTCTCCAGCTTCGCCTGCGCGATCTGAAAGTTCACTAACCCTGCGAAATTACAAGGACATTGACGATTAAGGGGGGGTGTGGTATACCCCAGCCACCAATCTGAATCATATAGGAAATAGAGCGTTGTGGAAGAAAAAGAAGAAGTGCTGCTCAATAGCCGACAGGTAGCCGCGCTCCTTGAGCTGAGCCCGGATACGGTCAACGAGCTTGCCCGGAAAAACATCCTCCCAGGTGTCAAACGGGGCCGGCAGTGGCGGTTTCGTCAGCAGGACATCACACTTTTTAAGAAACAGCAGCAAAAGCAGGAAGCCGCCTAGACTGCGAAGGGGGATAGCGGGTGCTGGCTACACAGAATGAGCGGGATACCCGGCACGCTCACGAAAGCAAGATTTACTCCGAGTTTTCCCATCTCTACGATAAGATCTTCGCTCGTTTTTTTACCGACCGTATCTCTGCGGTCATCCAGGGCCTCAGCATTCAGCCCAACGCCAGCGTGCTCGAAGTGGGGGTCGGAACCGGCCTGTCCATGGAAGCCTATCCGCCCCATTGCCGGGTGACCGGGGTAGACCTTGCTCCCGATATGTTAGAGCGTGCCCAGCAACGGGTGGATGAGAACCAGTGGCGACATTTTCATCTGCTGACGATGGACGCCATGAACCTCGACTTTCCTGACAACTCTTTTGACTACGTGACCTCGTTTCACGTCATTAGTGTCGTGCCTGACCCGGTACGGATGATGCGCGAAATCCACCGGGTCTGTAAGCCGGGCGGAAAAATCGCCATCATCAACCATTTCCGCTCGACCAAGCCAGTTATTGGCACCCTTATTGGTGCCCTTGACCCGCTCACCAGACGGCTGGGCTGGAGCGCCTCACTGCGCCTGAAACAAGCCTTTGACGATGTTCCTATCCGCATTGAGAAGCGGTATAAAACCCACCCGATGTCCCTGTTTACCGTGGTGCTGGCCGAAAACCTGAAAAATGGTGTTGCCCCGGCCAACAGTCCGGCCAGGAATCTTGGCACCGCCAGCCGGAACGGGACCCGTCCCGCATAATTGCACGTCCCCACCACGCGCGTTTCTGGCTAACCGGGGTCGTATTTCTCTCAGACGTAATCTTAGAAATTTACCGGTCTGCCCACCGCAGCCAAGAGCAGATGGGGGAAATCCACAGTCATGCCATCAACCCCGGCGTCAATGGCCGCCCGCATCATATCCGGGTCTTTGATACCCCACGCTCGAACTTCGAGGCCCGCGGCCTTCCAGGCCGTGACCAACTCACGGGAAAGAAATGGGGCCGGCGGGCAGATTTGATCGAACCCGGCGTCCAGCACGCGCCGGGTGGTTTCCGGTTTAGCATCGATCGTCAGCAAGCCAACTTTTGCCGTGGGTGCATGGGTCTTGAGATTGTGGACGATGGAAAAAAAGAACGACGAGAAGGTGACACGGGCCAGCAGCCCCATGTCACGGACCATGTCGAGCACCCGGAGTTCTATGCCGCGCTGCTTGACTTCGAGCACGAGGTGGGTCCGCTTGCCGTAATGCGTCAGCGTCTCTCGGAGTAAAGGGACCCGCGCACCAGCATAGTCTGCGCTGAACCAGGAGCCGGCATCGAGCCCTTTCACCACTGACCAGGGGGTCTCGTGCACAACCCCCGACCCATCGGTCGTCCGGCTCAGGTTTTTGTCATGAATCAGAACGAGCTCACCGTCGCTGGTGGCATGGACATCGGTCTCGATGGCGTCCACGCCGATCGACAGCGCGCGGTCAAAGCTTGCCCAGGTGTTCTCCGGAGCGAGCGCCGCGGCGCCGCGATGTCCAATCACTTGCATGAGAAAACCCGCTGCCCGGACAAATCCCCACCCCCACGTCCTAATTCAACTCCTGACTCGAATAGCCCAAAATACGCCGCGCAATAATAAGCAGGTTGATCTGCTGAGTGCCCTCATAAATATCGCTGATCTTGGCGTCCCGCATCCATTTTTCGAGCAGGGTTTTGCGCGAATAACCCAACGGGCCGAGCAGTTCGACCGCCTTCTGCGTGACCTGGGTGACCATGCTGCCGGCTTTGGCCTTGGCCATAGAGGCTTCCAGATTATTCTGGATCCCCTGGTCGAGCATCCAGGCCGCCCGCCACGTCAACAACCGCGCGGCTTGGAGATTGGCCTCCATATCCATAAAGTCCCGCTCAAGCGTGGTCAGCTTTGTCTGTGGGGTGACGTAACGAATGGTGATTCCTTCTGCCGCAAACGTCTCGCGGACATAATCCACCGCGGCCCGCGCCACCCCCAGCGCACTTGCCGCAACCAGTGGCCGGGTAGCGTCAAACGTGGCCATGACCCCCTTGAAACCCGTGGTCGATTGCTTGACCTCTGCCTGGCCGAGAACATTATCGAGCGGAATCCGACAGTCTTCAAAGACGAGCATGGCCGTGTCCGAGGCGCGGATACCCATTTTGTCTTCCACTTTAGCCACCGTCATACCGGGGGTGTGGTGCTCCACCACAAAGGCTTTGATCCCAGCGCGTCCGGCCGACTTGTCCACCGTGGCCCAGACAACCACAAAGCCCTCCGATTTTTCGGCCGCCATGAGCCCGCTGGTGCAAAAGATCTTGGTGCCATTGATGACCCACTGATCCCCGTCCTGTACTGCGGTCGTGGTGAGCGCGGCCGAATCCGAACCGCAGCCCGGCTCGGTAATGGCCATTGCGCCCCACTTTGGTTCCCCGTCACGGAAGCGAGACAGAAAGCGCTCTTTCTGCTCGGGAGTACCGGCCGCCGCGACCGCGGCACCGCCGAGTGCCGAATGGGGAATGCTGAGATACAGCCCGACGTCGCCCCACGACAGTTCTTCAATCAGGACTGCCGAACGGACGGTGCGTTCCGAGAGGTGTCGTTCGACAGCCTCCGCCTTTCCGCTCGCCTTCTTCTTACCATCCCCGAAACTGATCAGGTTTTTGGAGGCCTCCCACATCATGTTCAGCCATTCCGTCGGCTTTTCGTGCTCGCGCTCGTCATACTCGCGCGAGATGGGGCGCATGGTCCCGTCTGCAACGGCGTGGATCATGTCGCGATTTTTTTCAATTGCCGGGGAAAGGGAGAAGTCGATCATGGTTTACCTCCAATGAGCCTGTTGGGTCTATTGGGTCGTTAGATCATGGCCAGTCCCTCGAACGTCGCAAACCCGCGTCCGTTCCGGAGCCAACGTTCAACCGGATGATCCCGGATATAGCCATGTCCACCCAGGATTTGGACAGCATTATCCGCCACCTTGAGAACCATAGTGGCCGCGTAATTCTTGGCCAAGCACGCTTCGCGGGTTGCATCTGCGCCAGTGTCGATTTTCCAGGCCGCCTCCCAGACGAGTAAGCGAGCCGCGTCGACTTCCATGGCCATCTCGGCCAACATAAAAGCGATGGCCTGTTTCTGGGCAATGGCCGTACCAAAGGCCCTCCGCTCCTTGGCATACTCCCGCGCGTACTCATAGGCGGCTCTGGCTACGCCAACGGCCATGGCGGAAAGGGCGACCCGCGAGCGGTTGAATACGGGCTGGATATCGCCTTGCAGTTGGGAGGAAGCAGGAATGCGACAATTGTCCAGACTCAATTCATACGTGGCCACCGCTTTGAGGCCCATATTCTTCTCCCGTTCGCCTATGGTCAGTCCTGGCGTATCCTGAGGGAGAAGAAAGGCTGCAATACCGTTGTCTCTCCTGGCATAGACCAGGAGATGGGCCGCCTCGGCGGCAAGTGGCACAAAACATTTGGCGCCGTTCAGGACAAACTCGCCGTTGTGTTGCACGGCTGTTGTGGTGAGTTCGTTGAGGTCAAAGCCGAAGCGCGGCTCCATAACTGCGGCCGTGCCGGCTGTGAAATGAGGGCCGACGTAGTCGCCGAGAATCTGCGCCTTTTGCTCATGTGTCCCCAGCATTATGACCGGATAGGTCACCAGTTGGGGCGAGAGCATATGAAGCGTCAGCGAGAGGTCCCCCCAGGCCAACTCCTCACAAATGAGTGAGCCCGTGACCGCCGAAGACTCGGCGCCGACACCACCGTAGGCTTCAGGAATCGTGCTTTGCACCAGGCCGAGTTCCCAGGCCTGCTGAGCCACGGAGGTGGGGAATACCCCGCTCTCATCCGCCTCGTGCGCAAGCGGGCGGAGCTGTTCGCGGGCAAATTCCGCAACCGTGTCGCGAATCAGTTTTTGTTCGTCGTCGGGTTGAAAACCAAGCATACCGGTCGTCTCCTCGTGACTCCTGTCCCTGCGCCGCCCCTAGCCCCCTAGCTTAGCATAAAAAGGGAGAATTGAACCTTGACTCTCATATGCCCAAGTGGAATGCTGAAGCATCAACATCATTCCACAAGGAGGGAAGACTATGGGCCTACCAAATGGCGTGCATCATCTGGCGATCTGTACCAAGAATATGAAGGAGCAGATTGAGTTTTTTACCCAAGTCGTCGGTATGGAGCTGGTTGCGCTGTACTGGATGCATGGCGTGAAGAATACCTATCACGGCTTTGTCCGTCTGGGCGACAGTTCGTCCATCGCCTTTGTCCAAGGCCCGGAGAGCGGCGAGATCCAACCCCAAACCGGGGTCTCCCATGCAAGCTGGACCGCGGGTCTGGTAGCACCAGGTGCCATGCAGCACTTGGCGCTCAATGTAGACACAGAAGAAGATTTGCTGGCCATGCGGGACCGTGTCCGCTCGCACGGGCACTGGGTCATGGGGCCGCTGGATCATGGCTTCTGCAAGTCCATTTATTTTGCCGGGCCAGAGGGCATGATGCTCGAGTTCTCGACTTCCGAGGGCGAAACGATCGATGCCGAGGCCTGGATTGATCCCGAGGTAGTGAAACTCAACGGCATCAGTCTGGAAGAGTTGGAACAGTATAAAAATCCTCCGGCATTCGAGTCCCAAGGGGGCACAGTTCAAAACCCCGAGGTCGATTTGAATGACCCCCCCATGCAGTTCCCGCCGGGCCAAGAGGTCGTCTACTCGATGTCGGACGAAGAGGTGACGACAAAACTGAGCGAGACCACTCCGCCCGTACAACCGAATCACTGACGATGCGACCGCAGGAGGGGATATGGCAGCACAGCACGAGAGTTCGCAATCACGGCTGATCGCCGTCAATGACTTTGCCTGGCAGGAATTGATGCCGGGCGTGCAGGCCCGCAACTTATGGGTTGACGAAAAAACCAATAGGCGGGCGCTGATGACCCGGATCACGCCCGGCCTGCAAATGCCCACCCACAAGCATGTAGGCGATGAACTAGTCTATCTCATCGAGGGGACCCTGTCGGACGAGTTTGGCACGATCACCGCGGGTAATATGGGCTATCGGCCCGATGGGTGCGTCCACAGCGTATCGAGCAGCACCGGGGCCACCGCTATTGCGATTATCACCGGCGGGGTGGAGCCCGCGACCGAACGAGGGGACGCTCCACCGTCCCAGGTCTTTGCGCTGAGTGGGCTGGAATGGGCTGAGGCCCGGCCGGGTATCCGCCTGAAGTCCGTTTGGGAAGATCAGGCGGCCGGGCGACGGGCCGTGCTCGCGCGCTTTGAGCCGGGCTCGGTGCTGCCCTTGCATCGCCATAACGGGGATGAACTCATCTTCGTGATCGAAGGGGAAAACGAGGATGAGTCCGGCCCGGTGCCAACCGGCAATATGAGTTATCGACCCAACGGGTGTACCCACACCGTCACAAGCAAAAACGGGGCGACAGCCCTGAATTTTGTCTGGGGCGGGGCAGAGATGATTGAGTAGACGTCTGCGTCAAAAAATTTCAATCTGACTGTCTGCCGGGCTGTTTGGCTGCCAGAGCCGCCAGCCCGGCTATGAATTGTCCGCCCCACCCGTCCGCCCCAAGGTCCATACCAGCGCGGCACCCAGACCAACTCCCAGAGGGAGGAGAATAAGGGGTGAAACGCCAAAACCGGCCGGCAGATAGCCCAGACACAGCGAGACCGCCCCAACCGTGAGCGCGTACGGCAACTGCGTCCGTACATGAGTGATGACCTCGACTCCGCTGGCTGTAGCGGACAATATCGTTGTGTCTGAAATCGGTGAGATATGGTCGCCAAAGCAGGCGCCGGCGAGGATCGCTCCAACCGTGGCCAGGACCGGAGGGCCGGCCGTCCCGCCCGCAAGGGAGACGGCCAGGGGAACGACCAGCGGAATGAGAATGGCCATTGTGCTAAACGAGCTGCCGGTCGCAAAAGAGATGGCCGCTGCCACCAGAAACGTCAATGTGGGCAGGCTCCACACGCTCACACTATCGGTCAGTAAATCGGTCAGGGCGTGAGCTGTGCCTATGGTTTCGAGAGCCGACCCCAATCCCCAGGCCAGATACAGAATCACCAGCGCGCCGAGAATACGCTGCATACCGCGCCAGCTCGCCAGTAGCACTCCGGGGAGCGTGAGGGTCCGGCTGTATAAAGACAAGACGATGGAGACCATAAAAGCCGTGCCGGCACCCAGCACCATAGACCGATAGGGATCGGCAGCCCCCATAATCGAGAGGAGCGTGGGATGGGCCGGACCACTCACTCCTGCACTGGCTCGGCCGTCCAAATAGAGAAAAGCCACGGTTGCCAGCAGGAGGCTCAGAATAGGGCCCGCCGCCAGCCAAGCGGACCGGGCTGACTCGGGTCTCTCACTCTTCTCAATAGCAAGTGTGGCGACTCGCGTTTCGTGTTCCAGACGGGCCATGGGCCCAAAGTCCCGCCCTGACAGGGCAACCGCGCCAACAAAAGCCAGGGAATAGATGCTGTAAAAACGAAACGGCAGGGTGCTCACAAAGAAGAGCAGGAGACCGCCGGCAAGCGGAACGCCTTTGAGCGCGTCGGCGAGCAGCCCCAACTCGTAACCGATCCATGTTGAGATAACGGCAAACGAAGCCACCGGAGCTGCAGTCGAATCCACAATATACGCGAGCTTGGCGTGCGAGAGCCTGTGGCGATCATAGAGAGGACGAAAGGTGGTGCCGACCATCAGGCAGTTGGCATAATCGTCGAAGAAGACGAACAGACCGGCCAACCAACTGGCAGCCATAGCGCTCCGTGGGCCGCGAACGACCCGTTCCGCCTTACGGACAAGCGCGATGGTTCCGCCGTTATGTTCAATGACCGCGACCATACCAGCCACGAGGAGGGAAAACGTCGTAATAAGAAGGTTGTCGGTATCAAGCGCCACGTGGAAGAGGAAACCGGCCGTTCGTGTGGCCGCGGCCAGGGGATCAAGCTGGGTGGCGAGGAGTGCACCAAACCCCAGACCGATGCTCAATGAGAGGCGCACCCGTTGGGTGGCAATCGCCAGGCCAATAGTAACCAGCGGAGGGAGGAGGGTGAGGGGCGAGCCATACCATTCCATAGGGTGTGCCCACCGGCGTGCTTACAAGCCCAGGCTCATCCCTCCATCGGCAATCAACATCTGGCCAGTGAGATACGACGCCAGCGGCGAGGCCAGAAACAACGCAATCCCACCTATATCCTCCGGTGTCCCCCAGCGTTTCATGGGAATCGAGTCAAGCGAATCCTGATAGCGACGCGGATGGCCCCAGGTGACCTTGGTGATCTTGGTAGCTATCAACCCTGGGGCAATGCCGTTGACCCGAATGCCGTCCCCGGCCCAGGCCTCGGCCAGGGTTTTGGTCAGGGTGACGAGTGCACCCTTGCTGGCGCTATAGGCGGGATTCCCCAACACCGAGAAAAAGCTCGCTCCCGAGCCGAGCACGATAATACTGCCCTGTGTTTTTGCCAGCATGGGCTGGAACTTGGTGCAACTGCTCATGACGCTCATGAGGTTGACGTCCAGCACGCGCCTGAAGGTTGGCATCTGAAACTCGGCCCGCTTATACTCGACAATACCTTGTGAGGCGACCAGCACATCGAGGGAGTCAAAGGGCGCTCGCAGGTCTTCGACGTTGCTATCGCTAGATACGTCCCATTGGAAATAATCCAGGCCGTCCAATTCGGAGCCTTCTTCGTCCGCGTAATCTGCCGCGCTTGCACGAGTGCCGGAGACAAAGACCCGCGCGCCGTGGTCGCGGAAACGGCGGGCGATGCCGTTTCCTATCCCGCTTGACCCGCCAATGACCAGAACGGTTTTGTTATTGAAATCGATTTCATTCATTGTCGATTGCTCCTCTGCTGAAAATTGCATGTCTTGAGCGAAGTCAGCCTACTGTAACGAGTGTCACCCGGCTGAGAAAGGGTAGGGGAGGGCAGGGACGGCTTGCATCTCGACGCAGGGACAGGCATGTAAGAAGGCACAACTCTAGTTAAGGAGGGAGCTATGGCTTTACCGCAAGAGATTCGTCCGATTAACAGTGAATTGATGGATGCAATCACGCAGGCGTCGGACGCGGATTGGATTCCCAACCCGGATGATCCCGAACGCGCCTTTATGAGGGTGCTGTGGACCGGAGAAGAGAGTGGCCGCTGGATGGTGCATTTCCGTTGGCTGAAAGGTTATGTCGCCCCGCCGCATAAACATCTGAGTGCGGCGCATACCTATATTCTTTCGGGCAAACTCAAAGTCCGGGGCGGTACATTTAACGCCGGCGATTATGTGCATGAGGCCAACGGCATGGTCCACGGAGCCACCACTGCGTTAGAAGATACGGAATATCTGTTCATGTGTGACGGTCCCGTCATCTTCTTTGGCAAAGACGAGTTCACCGGCTATCTCGGCTGGGAAGAGATTCGGCGTATGCAGCAAGCCCATGAAGCGGCCAAAAAGAAAGCCGCGGCACGAAAAAGAAGCGCGTCGAAAAAGCGCGTGACCGCCAGAAAGCGGACCACCAAGAAGAAAGCCGCTTAGGCAGCCGTGCTGCCGAGTAACGTATCAGTCACCAACGCCTAGGGTTCTAACGGACCCTGGGCGTTGTCTTTGGGGCGGCAGAGCGCTCACCACGCGCGCTCTACCTCTCGGTTTATCCCTCGGATACATTGCATACATGTCAGAAAACAAAACGATGTCACCCCCCGCGGTCCCTGCTGCCACCGTCATCGTGCTCCGGGATGCGGAGAGCGGGCCAAAAGGCATTGAAGCTCTGTTATTACGTCGGAACGCAAAAACCGCCTTTCATGGCGGGGCCTGGGTGTTCCCCGGCGGGCATATTGATCCCGAAGATCATAATCCAGATGCGCCGGACGATATGCTGGCTGCGGCCCGGCAGGCCGCGGTCCGTGAAGCCCAGGAAGAAGCCGGTCTCAACCTCTCGAAAGCGGACTTGCTCTACTTTTCACACTGGACCACCCCGCTGGTTCGACCGAAACGTTTTTC
>JAJDZM010000276.1 GCA_022824615.1 Candidatus Binatia bacterium
GGATTTTGTTCCGTTCACCGACGCGTTGTTCATCAAAGAGCCAGGCAAAGGAGCGTCGGTCGCCTGGCATCAGGATGGCACGACGCATTGGGGCAGTCCGACCTGGGACCAGGGAACCCACGGTTTCAACTTCATGGCCCAGCTCTACGGTTGCACTCCGGCAAACGGAGTGTGGGTCGTGCCGGGAACGCATAAAGTCGGGCATATCGATATCACGCAGCGGGTTGCCGAGGCGGGCACGGAGCGCCTGCCGGATGCCGTTCCCATGGTGTGCAGTCCAGGCGACGTGGTCATCTCCAACCGGCAATTGCTGCACTGTTCGTTTGCCAATACCAGCCCGGACTGGCGCGTCACAGTAAACTTTGGCTTTCATCGCCGCTCGTCCGTGCTGGGAGTGAAAGGTGGCGGAGTACATAGCGCGCCGGCGGTCTACGATGAAGAACGTATCCGTACCCGCTCACGCGTAATCGGCTATGCCATTGATGCGCGCCGACAGCGCTTCCCGGACGAAACGCCGTTTCCCTATAAGCCGTTTGCCGAATCGGGCGAGCGCTACTGCTGGGACGCAGAAGCCAAAGCCAGTATGAAGGATTACAATCTGCTGGATTTCAGCATCTGAGGACGGACAGCGTAGCGCCGTTCTCTTCGCTCAGAATTTGACCCGCACTCCACCAAAGGCCCCGAACGGCTGCCCCGGCCCCATGAAGCGTTCGACGCCGGTGTCATCCACCGCATTTTCAAAATACGCGCCGTAGCTTTCGTATTCTTCGTCAAAAATGTTTTCGAGGCGCAGAAAGATATCAAACGCCTTATAGCTGTACTCCACCATGGCGTTGGCTACAAAATACGGGTCCAGCCGGCTGCGTTGATTGGCCTCATCGCCCCGCAGGCGCTGTCCATCCACATAGGCCCCGTCCAGACTCAGCCGTAACTGGGAGCCGATGAAGAACTCGATGCCGCCGTTGACCCGGTGTGGCGGGACCAGCGGCAGACGGTCTCCGTCACGGACCAGGGCGATGCGCTCTTCATTGGCGAACGTAAACAGCTCAATCTCATCATTAAATGTGGCATCCGTTACCGTATAATTCAGAAACCAGTTGCCCCAGCTCCACACGCCGCGCAGGAGGAGTTCGATGCCCTGGCGACGGGTGGCATCCACATTCTGAAAAAATCCCAACACGCGGCTCTCCGGTTCGTTCCGAAACAGGATGTCGTCTTTGAGGTCCGTCCGAAAGAAAGCCAGGGTCGCGTCAACATAGGGAGGCAGGGCCCAGCGGACGCCCGTCTCCCAGGTCTTTCCCTTGACCGCGTTCAGGGGTGGATCGTCCACAATCGCAGTTGGCACCGGGCAGGGCGCTTCGGGGTTGGCGCAGGTCAGCTCAATCGCGGTCGGCGCACGGTAGCTCTCACTATACCCGGCATACAGGCTCAGATGCTCGGTGAAGGTATAGGTCGCCCCGACTGCGGGATTAAACCGCTCAAAAGTGTGGTTGCCGCTGGCGTCCGTTCCCGCCCCGTCGTCATCGTCGTCCTCAAGCCCGGCGAGGCGGTCCTTAATGCGCAGGTGGGTGACCTCATAACGTCCGGACACGGTCACCGTCAGCTTATCCATCAGCTCGGCGCTGATGGTGAAAAACGGGCCGCCGGCGTGGGTTTCGGTCTTGACATTGGTCTCCACCTCAAATTCGTCTGCCTCGCCCTCTACCAGGACCTGGAGCAGAGCCAGGTCGTCTTCCATCTCATCATCGCCGTCGTCGTGGTCGCTGTTGTCATCCCTATTATCATCGGCGTCATCGTCGTCCTCACCCCGCTCGCCAATCAGATGGTCAAGACGGGCCCCGCTGTAATCGCCACCAATAGCGATCGAGACCGGCCTCTCCCATACCGTGCCTTGGTAGGCCAACTGGAGCGCGCCTCCCCAGCTCTTCTGATTCGTGCGGGCATCGACGTCTTCTTCGACATCCACGTTGAACTGGTCCACATCCAGCAGGCGGCCATACAGATTGGCCGACAACGAGAAACCGCGGCCCAGGTCGCGTTGGTACTGGCTGTTGAGAAACCACAGGTCGGGTTTGAAAATATCGGGATGGGTGAACACCGCGGAGCGGTCATGCTTGAGACGGCTTTCGGGCAGCGGGCCGTTGCCAGTCAGCTTGTTGTTCACATGGGTCAGGGAGAGCGTCAAGTCATCGTGTTCCCCCCGGTAACCGACCTTGCCGAAGAGATGGCCTACGTGGCTTTTTGAGAAATCCCGAAAGCCGTCCTCGAGAAAGAGATTGCCCGACACAAAATAGTCGAACTTGCCGCGGCTGCCCCCATGTTGCAGCAAGGTCCGATAGCGGGCGAAACTCCCGCCCCAGACCTCTGCGGTGGTGCCCGGATGGGTAAAGCCGCGCTTGGTTTGCATCACAATGGTCCCGCCCAGCGTATTGCGACCATAGACCGGGTTTGAGCCGGGGATGAGTTCCAGACGATCAATGGCATCGGTGGGAATCAAGTCCCAGTTGACCTGATCGGCCAAGGGCTCGTTGACGCGCACGCCATCCACAAAAACGCTCAGCCCCGGCGGCGTCCCGATCAGAAAGGAGCTGGTAAAACCCCGATAGCTGACGTCGGGCTGGAAGGGGTTGTTCTGGACGTGATTCAGGTTCACCCCGCCCAGGCTGCGGGACAGGGTGTCGGTCAGGTTGAGCGCGCCGCGTCGTGTGATCTGCTCGCCGGTGATGGTCTGCACATTGGCCGGGATGTGTTCGCGCGCGACGGGAGAGCTCATCAACGGCGTCGTGCCGCGCACTTCAATGTCCGGTAATGCGACGGGCGAAGACTGGGCCAGAACTGATGTGGCTAACACGAGACTCAGCGCAGCACTGCCAAAAATGTGCAGCAAGACCGGACAAATCCTTTGGCTTCGCAATGGGTTGTCCTCCATATCTTCAGAAAGACACCTAGATAGCCGAATCCCACGCAAGAGCGGTATCCGGGAAAACCCTGAAAAGCGGACCGGAGGACCCTGAAAGCGGGCGGGCTTAGTGGTCGGGCGCGACCAGACCGGTCCGCACCGCATAGCGGACCAAGCCGGCAATATGGCGAATGCCGAGCCGGTCCATAAGCTGGCTGCGATGGGTTTCAACAGTCTTGGCGCTGAGGTACAGCAGGCTGGCAATCTGCTTGGTGGTATGCCCCTCGGCGATGAGTTGCAGGATTTCGCGCTGGCGGACGGTCAAAGGAGTTGGCGCAGGTTCAGCCATGTCTTCGTCCGGGTTATTCACGCGCTGCAAATAGCGGTCAACCACGTGTTTGGAGACAGCCGGACTGAGATAGGTTTCACCGTGGGCCACGGCTTGCACGGCCAATTCGAGTTCGGTCGTTGCGGCGTCTTTGAGCAGATAGCCGGCTGCCCCCACCCGGAGCGCTTGGCTGACGTATTCTTCGTTTTTATGCATGGACAGCATAATCACCTGGACCCCAGGGCAGGTTTTCGTGATCTGTACGGTCGCGTCCAAACCGTTGAGTCCCTGCATGGTCACGTCCATGAAGACGATATCCGGTTGGTGCTCTTGAATGAGATGGAGGGCGTCCCGGCCGTCATTGGCTTCGGCTACCACTTCGACGTTGGGAACCTGTTCGAGCAGGGACCGAATCCCGGCACGGACCAGGGTGTGGTCATCGGCCAGAAGAATACGAATGGGCTTCACACCAGGGCTCCAGGTCAGAGGGGAAAGCGGGCGCAGACCTCACTGCCCTCCTGCGGGATGGACACAATACTCAACCTGCCCCCGGCCAGCTCAGCGCGCTCCTGCATACTCAATACGCCAATACTGCTCCCCTGGATAGCGGCTTCCCGCGCGTGTGTCACGTTAAACCCGACTCCATCGTCCTGAATCGTACAGTGCAGGCTATCAGCGTGGATGCCGAGCTCAATCCTCACTTGGTGGGCACGAGCGTGTCGAGCAATATTCGTTAAGGCTTCCTGGACGACTCGAAAACACGCGGTGGCAACATCAGGCGGAATGTCGCGGTCCGCCACTCCATCGCTCTGAAAGGAGAGGGCAATCCCACTGCTCTGGGAGTGACGGTCCGCATACCACCGCAGCGTAGGGACGAGGCCCAGGTCGTCCAGCATGGACGGACGCAGGTCCAGCGCGACATCCCGCACCTTTTCCAGGGTCTGATCCGTCAGGGCAAGACTCTCCTGTAGGTGGGCATTGGTCTCGGCCTCCGGGACCTTGTCCTGCGCGAGTTGGAGATTCAGCTTGATCATGGTCAGGGTCTGGCCGACGTCGTCGTGCAACTCGCGGGCAATACGCTGCCGTTCCTCTTCCTGCGAAGCCTGAACCGTGCGGGACATGGTTTTGAGCGCGGCCTCGGTCTGTTTTCGCTCGGCGATTTCCTCGGACAGCGCGATATTTGTGGCTTCGAGTTCCTGAGTTCGCTCCTGCACCCGTTGTTGAAGCTCATCGCGCGCCGTCTGGAGGGCGGTGATGAGTCGCTGTCCATAGTAGCCGATGACGGCGAATAAGCCCCACACCACTAGGCGCAGGCGCACCTCTTCGGGCTCGGAAGTAAAGACTTCGGCAAGGAAGTGGCGCTGCTGCTCAAACAGCCACACGTCAACCGCTGCATCACACAGCCAGAACACGGTCCCCAAGCCAATGCTCAGCCACAGCAGCCTGCGCTCTTTCATGTACTGCCGTTCTCTATCACCGCCTCTGCACGGGGCCCCAGGTGGGGCCCCCAGTGCTTATTCGATGCGATATACGCGCGCGGCGGTGTCGTGAATCAGCTTCCGGCGGTCAGTCTCGGACAGCTCGCTGAAGGTCGATTGGATGAACTCCTGTGAGCGCGGCCAGATGGCGGCCGTGTGCGGATAGTCTGAAGACCACATGGCGTTGTCTGCCGCATAGCGGTGATAGCCATCGAGCAGGATGGGCTCCTCAATGAAGGTCGCGTACACCTGACGCTTCACGTAGTCGCTCGGCTTCATGCTCAACTCGACCGAGGAGAGTGGGCCGATGCGCCGGTGGGCGAAATCCATCCGCCACATGAAATAGGGCATCCAGGCCACGTCGTTCTCGGCCGAAACAATGGTGAGTTGGGGAAAACGCTCCAGCACGCCGCCGAGGACAAACACGGCAATCGAGCGCTCCACTTCGTGATGCAGCGTGGAGACCTGGAGCGCCAGGTTATCGGCAAAGAAGTCGATGCCCATGCCCTTCCGGCCGGTCAGGATATGTAAGGAAAGCGGCATATTGAGATCCGAGGCGGCCGCCCAGAACGGATCGTAGTCGGTGTGACTGTACGGGCGCTCATCCGGCGGCTCAGCCCAGATCATGGCTCCGCGCATGCCTTTTTTAGCGATGCGTTCGAGCTCCCTGGTGCCGGCCTCAATATCTTCCAGCGTGATGAGTCCGAGCGGCAGGAGCCGCTTTGGATCATGGCTGCAGTAATCGACCGCCCAGTCGTTATAGGCCCGAAAGCAGGCGTCCCGCAGCTCGATATTATCCAGGCCGTAGAGCGGCATGCCCATGGAGGTGTAGATCACCTCGGCTTCCAGACCGTCTCGCTCCTGGTCCTTGATGCGTGCGGCGGGGTCCCAGACGCTGGCCGGGGCGGCCTCAAAGCCCTTCCTGTTGTGTGCCGGCAGCTCTTCCGAAGGAACGCCGGCCCCAAAAAACCCTGCCACCGGTATCGGGTTGATGTTCTCACACACAAAGAACTCGCCCTCTTTTCCGTTGAGCCCATTGACCGTGTGCGGAGCCTGATCCCGGAATTTCTTATCCAGTCGTTCCGCCCACATATCGGGCGGCTCTACAAAGTGCGAATCTGCCGAAATTACTCCAGACTGTGCCATAGTGTCCCTCCTTGGCTGTCATGAATGTCTCCCGAAACGAACACGAACCAGACCTTCCAGTTGTTCCGACTCCTTTCCCACTAGCACGCTTTGTGCGGTGGTCAAGAGGAACGGAATGGTCTATATGAAGCAGCATGCAATACGATCTCCTTATTAAAAACGGTACGGTGGTTGATGGTTCCGGGCTGCCCCGCTTTCAGGCTGACGTCGCCATCGCTGAGGGCAAGATTACCGCCATTGGCAAAATTCGTGAGAACGCCAGGGAAATCATTGATGCCGAGGGGCATGTCGTTTCCCCCGGCTTTGTTGATGGCCATACGCATATGGACGCCCAGGTGTTTTGGGACCCACTGGGAACGTGTTCGTGCTGGCATGGCATTACCAGCGTGGTCATGGGCAACTGCGGCTTCTCGCTCGCCCCTTGTAGTGAAGAGGACAAGCTGTTGGTGATGCGCAATCTTGAGCGCGCGGAAGATATTTCGCCGGAAGCCATGGAAGCCGGTATCAAGTGGAGTTGGACCACCTACCCGGAATACCTGGATGCGGTCGAACGCCTGCCCAAAGGCATTAACTATTCGGCCTATATCGGTCATTCCGCGCTACGAACCTATGTCATGGGTGAGCGGGCTTTTAGCGAAGAAGCGACTCCCGACGATCTCAAAGCCATGAAGCGAGAAGTCCGCAGCGCCATACAAGCGGGCGCCGCCGGCTTTACTACTTCACGCACGCGCAACCACCAGACGCCCGACGGCCAGCCGGTTGCGAGTCGGCTCGCCACCTGGGACGAGGTGCGCCAACTAGTCGGTGTGCTCGGCGAGTTGAACGCCGGTGTATTTGAGATCGCCGGCGAAGACACCGGACTCAACCCGGAACGGATTCAGGACTATTGTAACCGGCTCAAAGCCCTGGCGGTGGATACGGGCGTGCCGGTCACGTTCGGCATGTTCAGCGCGCCCAAGGCTCCGGACTATTGGCGCCCGTTTTTTGCGCTGGCCGACGAAACCGCCGCCACTGGCGGACGGATGTTCATTCAGGTCCACAGCCGGCCCATCAGCGTATTGCAATCGTTCGAGTCGGTCACCTCGTTCGACAAGCTGCCGGTCTGGCGCGACATCCGTAAACTGTCCCTGACCGAACAGGAAGCGGCCTTGCGCAATCCTGACCTGCGCCGGAAGCTGGTGCAGTCCGCCAATCAGCCGCCCCAAGAGGGAACCCGGGCGGTTGGCGCGGAAGCCCGCGTGGCGAATTTCAAATGGCTGTTCCCCATCATGGACCGGGCCGTACCGCCGTATCAATCGGTGGCTGAGCTTGCCGCCGAACGCAAGCAGGACCCGGTGGAGACCTATATCGAGCTCGCCCTGGAAAAGGGGCTGAAGCGCTTCTTCATGCAGCCGCTGACCAACACCCATGAGCCCAGCACCTTGGAGATGATGCAGCATCCCCGCTCGGTGATTACCTTCTCGGACTCGGGTGCCCATGTTTCCCAGATCATGGATTCCTCCCTGCAAACCCATCTGTTGAGTTACTGGGTGCGCGAGCAAGAGGCCCTGACCCTGGAAGACGCGGTGCACCAACTGAGCTTCGTGCCGGCGTCCCATTGGAAGCTGGCCGGACGCGGACTGCTGCGCGAGGGCTGGAACGCCGATGTCGTGATTTTTGATCCCCAGACGGTTGAGCCCCAGGTCCCCGAGCTGACCTATGATCTCCCGGCCGGCGCCCGACGACTCAAGCAAAAAGCCAACGGCTTTCTGGCGACCATCGTCAATGGAGAAGTCGTCCTGCGAAACAACGAACACACCGGTGCCCTGCCGGGGCAGTTGTTACGTGGCCCATTAGCCAGCTCATAAGAAATCGCTTCCCATCCCTCCCTCTCATCTTCTTCTCTTCCCTCTCCCCTGGCGGGAGAGGGCTAGGGTGAGGGGGCTGTTCTCCATCATCTCAGACCTCCTTCCCCCGTTCATGCCGTGCGCCCTTCGACTTCGCTACGCTCAGGGTAAACGGTGGAAGGGCGAAGGAGCGGGCTGTTGAGTGACGCGTGTAGCCCGTCCACCCGACTGGAACGAAAGCATCGAGTCCGAGCCGCTCGTAATCTCCCGCAACCGTGCTACCATTTGTCGTCTCCTCTCCGGAAAACCACCCGGAGACAGACGAGAGAGAAGGAGGGCTGCGTATGGCTGAAGAACGCACGGAATGGACAGAGGACGATTCCCAGCTCTACCGCGAACTGGCGGCGATTGCCGTGCCGGCCCGGGCCGAGCAGGTCGCGACTCTTTTGAGTCTGCTGCCCTTTCAGCAGCAGGACGCATTCCAGACGGTTGAACTCGGCTGCGGGGAAGGGGCCTTGTCCTTCGCCGTGCTGGACTGTTTCCCAAACGCCTCGGTGCTGGCCCTGGACGGCTCGGCAAGCATGCGCGCGCAGGCCAGCCGCCACCTCCAGCGCTTTGGAGATCGAGCTCAGGTCGCGGCATTTGATATGGCCTCGCCGGACTGGCTCGGTTCGCTGGATACTGCCGACTGCGTCGTCTCCTCCCTGTGCGTCCACCATCTGAGCGGGCAGGAAAAGCAGTGGCTGTTTACGGAAATAGGCAAACGGGTTTCTGACCGCGGTGTTGTCCTGCTTGCGGATATCGTCAAACCGCAGCGGTCGGAAGTATGGACGTCCTTTGGCGAAGGCTGGGACCGGATTACGCAGGCGCTCTCAATCGAAAAGACCGGCTCAACCCGGCTCTTTGAGAAATTCACCCAGGAGAAATGGAATTATTTCCATACCCCCGACCCCTACGACAAACCCTCACCGCTATTCGATCAGTTGACCTGGCTCAAGCAGGCCGGCTTTGCGGTGGCGGACTGCTTTTGGCTCCAGTCTGGGCACGCCATTTATGGCGGCTATAAGACACAGGGTGATTCGGGGCCCACGCCCGTGCCCGCCAGCGTGTCCTTCGCTGCTGCCCTGACATCCGCTCAGACAGCCCTACGGGCCATAGAACAGCAGGCCGGGGCGTAGGCGCTCTCGAAAGGAGGCTCACCGATGCGCGGCATCAGCCGTCGGAAGTTTTTGAAGAACGCGGGTACGGTTGTCGCTGGAGTGGCCGGCTTGCAGGCTGCTACCTCAACGCTGTCCGAAGCGGATGCGCCGGTCGGTCAGGCGGTTCAGGAAAGCCCAGCCAAAGGGTGGCGCTTCGGGATTCAAATCGAGCCGCAGTTCGGCTTTACCTACGACGAAGTCGCCCGGATCGCAAAAGATGCGGAACGGCTCGGTTTTTACGGCTTGTGGACGTCCGACCATCTTTTTTGGGACTCCAGGTCTGAGCAGCGTAACTGCCTGGAGGCCTGGACCCTGCTGACCGCACTCGCTCCGGTGACGACCAAATTGCGGCTGGGCACACTGGTCACATGTAATTCGTATCGTCCGCCCAGCATCCTGGCAAAGATCGCGTCCAGCCTCGATCATCTCAGCAACGGCCGACTGGAGTTTGGCATCGGAGCCGGCTGGAAGGAGCTTGAGTATCGAGCCTACGGAATTCCTTTCCCCTCAATCGGTACACGTCTGTCTCAGCTCGAAGAGGCGGTACAGGTGGTGCGCCTGTTGTGGACTCAGGAACGGGCCTCTTTTTCCGGCACGCACTACCAGCTGCAGGAGGCGCTGTGCGCTCCCAAGCCTGTGCAGCAACCGCCCCGAATCTGGATTGCCGGCGGCGGAGAGAAAGTCATGCTGCGCATCGTGGCCAAATACGCCGACGGCTGGAACATCCTGCTGAGGTCTTCAGTAGAAACCGTGAAAAGAAAGACCGATATCCTGCGTCAACACTGTGACACGCTGAAGCGGGATTTCTCAACGATTGAGAAGTCGCTGTTTCTGGCGGTCGTGCTGGCTGAAGACGAGAAAGAACTCAAACGGCGCGAAGCCGAGTCCGCCCAGGCATTAGGCGGGCGGGGATTGTGGGCGTCCCGAGAGCTGGGAACGGCCGGGACGCCGGAGCGCCTGGCGGAAACCCTGCGGGCGTTGCAGGCGTTGGGCTTCCACCATTTCCAGATTGTGTTTCCGTACAAGCAGGAAGGGGAGATGCTTCAGCGCTTTGCCGAACTGGTAATTCCGCAGTTGGTCTAGCGCATTTCACGAGAGGCCCTCACTGTGCCGGAGACTCCCGTCCTGCAGGAATTGATCCAGCCTCCCAGAGCGCGCTTCGACTCCGCCCCTGTGGGGCTTGCCCTTCGACAAGCTCAGGACAGGCTCAGCACGAACGGGGAGGGGAATAGGGGTGAGAGGACCGTCATCGGGCAACCACAGGGGGTTGCCCCTACGGCGGGGACCCAATGGACCCAATAGGCCCAATGGACCCAACATGGTGAAACGCGCTTTTATCGTCGGACTCCTCATGCTGTCGGCCCTGATTGGTTGCACACCCCGTTCTCAACCCGCGGCGCGCGCAGTTACCAGGGCTTCCGCCGCGGCCGTGTTTGCGAGCATGGAAGCGAACCGGGCCGCGGCACAGGCCGAGCCGCTGGCCGAGCTGTACGGGATTACTGATATGGACTTATCGTGCGAACAGGCTCAGCATCTCGCCTATAGGACAGTCGAGCGGATGGGGTATCGCGTAACGAGTGCAACCCGGGCTACGCCGGGAGAAACCGGAGCGATACAGGCGCAGCAAAGACGGTCGGGTCAGACGGCACTGGTCCAGGTGACAGTTGAGTGCCAGCCGCAGGGCGTGGTTGTTGATGCCGCCTCGCTCAGCACTCTGGACGTGGCCTCTCCTACGCCGCACCCGCTCGTGACGGATTATCATGAACGAGAGGCCCCGCGTCTGACCAAGAACCGCCCGCCACCGACTACCTACTTTCGGCGGGCGTTTTATTCCCTGTTTCACGGGTTGGCCGACAACGTCAAACGCTACGGACCCGAGGGCCAGATATATGTGCATATCCGGCCCCTGCCGCTGATGGAGTCTGAGTTGCTCTTCGGTGTCCACACGCCGGACATTTTTATTGTTGCCGTAGAAGTCGCCAATCGGACACAACAGACATATGTGTTCGATACGGAGCAGGTCCACCTCCTCTCGGCCGGAGGAGGCACAGTCCGCGCCTTGACAGAAAAAGATGCTGCCAGCCTCCCACCGCCCATGGTCAGTCAGGCGCTGGCGGCGCATGTCGCCACGCATGGCTATTTGTACTATCCGGCGGGGGAGTATCTGAGCGTGCAGGGTACTCTGACGGAGGTGCAGAGTCAGGAGCGGCAGGGCTTTCAGATTGAGTTCTGATTGGCCTGTCCCTGCTTCTTTGCTACGTTCCTTTGACAACACAAGTAGAGGGAGGGCTCGCCTATGTATTCCATGCGAAAAATTTCCGGTATCGAAAAATTCATCCACCCTGCGGTTATTCACCAGACCTTGGTGAAGGAGGATTCCCGAAACGTTGAAATCTGGATGCAGACCTCCCAGCCGGGCAAGCCGACCCCGACGCATTATCATTCGGGCGAAGAGATTATTATTGTGCTCAAGGGAACGGGCTGGTGCCAGGTGGATGGGCAGCAGATCGATTTCGGACCTAACAGCGTCCTTACCGTTCCCGCCTACACCCCGCATAAAATCTGCACAACTGGTGAGGAAGAGATGCAGGCGATTGCGGTTCTGGAAACCCCGCTCGAAATTTTCAATCGCGCCGGCGAGCCGATTCAGTTACCCTGGCCCTACGGAGAAACGCCGGGCACGCTTGAGCCAACACCGCCTGAAGCGAGTGAGTAGAAGATCAAGCGAGGAAAGATAATATGAAAAAGTTTCTGGGACGGACGCTCATGCTGATTGGCGCGTGGGTTGTCGTCATGGCCATTGTCGGCACGATCGCCACCCTGATGAGTCAAGAGGAACTGCCGGAACGCATCGTGCTTGAGATCGACTTCGAGCGCGAGTTTGCCGAGTATGTTCCAACCGATCCGCTGGCGAGCGTCCTCATGGAACAGACCGTGTCGGTCCGGGACATTGTTGACGCGCTGCACCAGGCGGCCACCGACGAGCGTGTCCTGGCCCTGGTCGCACGTACAGGCACTCCGCGTATGGGCCTGGCGGAAATCCAAGAGGTACGGGATGCCGTCACGGCCTTCCGGGAGAGTGGCAAGCCGACCGTTGCCTATGCCGAGACCTTTGGCGAGTTCGGACCTGGCAATGGCGCGTATTATCTGGCTACTGCCTTTGATCGCATTTATCTCCAGCCGTCCGGGGACATTGGCCTCACCGGCTTGACGGCAGAATCGACCTTCGTCAGCGGAACGCTGGAAAAGCTGGGTATCTCGCCCCGTATGGACCACCGCTACGAATATAAAAACGCGCTGAACATGTTCACCGAAAAAAAATACACTCAACCCCACCGTGAGGCGACTCTCCAGATTATTGAATCCCAGTTCGGCCAGATCGTGCAGGGCATTGCCGCGGGCCGCGCCTTGGAAGTTGACGCAGTCCGAACCTTGGTTGACCGTGGGCCGTTTCTTGGAAAGCAAGCCTTAGCGGAAAACCTGGTTGACGGGCTGGCGTATCGGGATGAAGTTCAGGCCGTCATCAACGATGACCTTGGCGAGGAGGCAGAACGCGTCAGTGTGTTTGCCTATCTCCGCCGGATGGGGCGGCCACACAACAAAGGGGAGGCGATCGCGCTCATTTACGGAGTCGGGGGGGTGCATCGCGGCAAAAGCGAATACAGTGCCGCACTGAGCGGACCGACGATGGGGTCGGACTCGGTGTCGGCGGCGTTTCGGGATGCCGTGCAGGACGACACGGTGAAGGCCATTCTGTTTCGGGTTGACAGTCCGGGTGGTTCCTATGTTGCCTCCGATACGATTTGGCGTGAGACCGTTCGGGCTAAAGAGGCGGGCAAACCGGTCATCGTCTCTATGGGCAACGTGGCTGGCTCGGGTGGCTATTTTGTGGCTGCGGCCGCGGACAAAATTGTGGCCCAGCCCGGTACGATCACCGGCTCCATCGGTGTGGTTGGCGGGAAGATGCTCACCGCTGAACTCATGGAGAAAATCGGCCTCTCATCGGATGAGGTGCATACCAGTACCAACGCCACCATGTGGTCGAGCTCGCTCGATTATACACCCCAGCAGTGGCAACAAATCACGACCTGGCTCGATCACGTGTACGCGGACTTTACGCAGAAAGTTGCTCAGGGCAGGGGTCTCACCCAGGAACAGGTGCACGCCGTGGCCAAGGGCCGGATTTGGACGGGTGAAGATGCCAAAGATATTGGTCTGGTTGACGAACTGGGTGGCTTCCCGGCGGCGCTGCGCCTCGCCAAACAAGCGGCGGGGATTGAGACAGATGCACCGGTACAGGTCAAACTCTTTCCCGAACAGAAAACACTCGTTGACACGGTACTGGCTCGCCTCCAGGGTCGAGAGGACGCCGCGGCTGAGGCCAGCCCGACAGCAGCGGCTCTGCGCCAGGTCATGCAGGCCGTACGGCCGGTTATCCAGATGGGACAGCGCCTTGGACTGTGGTCCGAGCCGGGCGTGCTGACCATGCCCCACTGGGAAACAGCCTGGTAGGGACAGCCCCCTGTGGCTGTCCGGCTAGGGTGAGGGGGCTTCCGTGCCGTGTTCCGACTGCACGGCTGGTTGCGCCCGGACCGCCACCGGGGTGAGGTTCATCAGATTGTCCGAGACCGGACAGCGCGTCTCTATGGTTGCCAGCCACTGGTCCAGGGTGGCCTGATCGACATCGGCGTCAACCTTGAGCGTGACGTCAATGTTTTTGTATCCGGCCCGGTCGTCCGTCTGTTTGCCGAGCAGTTTTGCCGGATTGAGCGGACCGGCCGCATCAATGGTCAGGGACCGAATCGCAAAGCCCATCTCTTTGGCAATAATATGCCCCATCACATTGAGACAGCCGGCCAAGCCGGCCAGGATATACTCAACCGGATTTGGTCCTTCGTCGTCCCCACCGAGACCCGGCGGCTCATCAACGATCAGCTCAAACCCTCTGACCTGAACCGCCAGGCGAGCCGGTGATTCCGACTGTCCTGAAACCTTGAATGTGACGTCAGACATAGACTGTCTCCTGTGTGGCTCTAAGGGAGCGGCCGGCCTGGCAAAGAGGTCTATTGCCGCCGTTCGAGCAGGCGCTCTGCGATACCCCGCGTCAACTTTAGATTCTCGCCAGCCATCAGCGCCGTATCCCGTTGCATCTGAGCAATATGATCCAGACGCTCCTGATCGGCCTCTCTGAGTTGGGTCATGAGGCTGACGAGTCGGGACATGAGCCGGGTCTGCTTCCGTATGTCCCGGAGTGTTTCCCCCTGTTCGGCAACGTGTTTACCGAGCGCCTCCAGTTTGCTCTGTACCGTTGTGATCTGCTTATGGAGCGTGGTTAAGTTCTTTGCCATATGTACTACTTCCGCCCTCGGAGGCGGTTACGCCGCCAGTCTCCGGCTACCCTGGGCGGCCGGCAGGGAGGGATCAAGGGCGAAGCGGAGGTGGGGCAGGTCGGTATCACATTTTGTCATGGTTGCAATAATCGGGGTGGTACAGTGCAACCGCCCGGAGTCTCCCCAGGCTCCGGTTTTGAAGGTGATGAGGCGGGGCTTGCCGCGCTGCGCCGCGTGAAACACGTATTCCGGGTCAACCTGAACAATGACCGGGTCGTCTTGGTCCTGAACCCGAGCCAAATGCAGGCTGTCGAGATAGGTAATATCCGCGCCTGAGATATGCTCGGGGTTCTCCAGTTCAATCTCCATGAGCGTTTCGCCGGCGCGTTCAACCTTCCCAATCACCCGATCGTGGCGTGGCTGAAGCGAGACCGCCGCGGTCTCGACCGTAAATCCCCAGCGTGCTTGCAACTCGCTCACCGCCCGCTCGGTGCTGGCATAGGCGTGCAGCAGGTAGCCGCGGGGCCGAATACCGGCCCGAACGATAATACGGACCTGGGCGAGGGCGAACGGCCCGACCGGGCTGTCGGGATAATGCATGACCGAGAACGTGGCGTACGGCGGAATACTCGGATGGAGCGCCGGCGGAATCAGCCATTCCGCCGGCTCCTCGGCAATTTCATAGCTGAGCTGAAGAATCTCCGCATCCTTGAGTTCCCAGGCGTCGGTATCAAAGCCGGTCATCAGCGGCGCTCGGGCCGCAGCAGCTTCGACATCCTGTTTCCCAAACACCGGCATTAGCTGGCTCCTCCCGCGACGGCGTGTTGCGGCTGGGAGTCGGCAAACGCAGGCATGACTTCTTTGGCAAACAGACGCAGGCTGTCGAGGACCTGGGCCTGCGGAATGATCTCGGCAGCGTTGAGGAGGAAATTGACGCGGTCCACGCCGCTGGCTTCCCATTTTTTAAGCTCACCAATGAGATGCTCGGGATTCCCGACCGCGATCCCCTCTGGGGCCTTGAACTGGTCGCCGGGGCTGGATGCCTGGCGTCGCAGGGATGGCAGCAGACCGGCGGCTGGATAGGATTTGGCGGGATATGCCTCTTTTGCCATATCCAACTGGGCCGCCATGTAATTGAAATGGCGAATCATTTTCATGCCGGTTTTGGCGCCGGTTTCATTGTCTTCGTGGCAGTACAGGAAGTTGACGGTCGCAACCTGGTTGTTCACAAATGCGCCAACCGGATTACAGTTCTGCACGCGGCGGCGGTACTCTTTGACCTTGGCTTCCTGCTCGGCAAAGCTGGTAAAGGTCACCCCCAGACAGCCAATGCCGCGGTCCGCGGCATCAAGCTCGGTGCCCGGGCTGGTGACGGCCACCCACATGGGCGGATGAGGTTTCTGATAGGGCTTAGGCAGTACCGCCCGTGACGGCATGGAGAAATACTGGCCCTCATAGCCAAAGCGCTCCTGCGTCCACATCTTCGGGATGCAGTGGACAAACTCGTCCCAGCTTTTTTTGGTCTCGTCCGGACTGGCCCGAAAGCCGCCCAGCTCGGTCCAGGTTGCCGACCGTCCGGTTCCGAACTGGAGCCGTCCACCGGATAAAATATCCAGCACCGCGGCGCGTTCGGCAATCCGAATCGGATGGTTAAATTGCGGCACGCAGATGACGATGCCGTGGCCGACGTTGATATGCTTGGTCTGCATGGCGCACGCCGTCAGAAAAAGCTCGGGAGCCGAACAGTGGGAGTATTCTTCCAGGAAGTGATGTTCTACCGCCCAGACCTGCTCAAAGCCGAGCTCGTCGGCCAGACGCACCTGTTCGAGCGCATTCAGATAGACGCTGCGCTCGGCCTCTTGGTCCCAGGGCCGGGGAACGGAGAGCTCATAAAAAATACCGAACTTCATGCTGACCTCCTTTTGCCGATGATAAACGCCGGAACGCCTTCAATCCCTGTGTGGGGTGTATCGTACTTGCCGGGTTTAGGTAAGGGGGAAACGTGTCTAGTGTGCTCAGCCTTTCCGAAGGGGCGCAAGCGCTTCGGCGGCGCGCTGTGCCTCCCGGCGCAGCAGGATCAGATCCGTACCGTACAAGAGATATTGCGCCCCACTCTCCACAATAGCCTCCATATTATCGGGTTGGGTCACTGCCGCAGCCGTGGCGATGCCCCGCTCGTGACACAGCGCATTAACCCGGGCAGTCGCTTTGAGCAACTCGGGATTGTTGAATTGACCCGGCGCGCCCAGACTTTGGGCCAGGTCCTGATAGCCGACCAGGGTCAGGTCAATGCCGGGAATCAGAATCTCGTCCATATTCTCCACGGCTTCTCTGGTTTCGATGATCACGCCGAGCAAGGTGTTGGCATTGGCGTGCTGCATGGCCGTCTGTGTCTCCACGTCTTCATACCCGGTATTCGCTCCCAGATAGATGGCCGTCCCCCGCTTCCCCTCGGGGTGGTATTTGGCCAGCTCAATGAAGCGTTGCACCTCGGCTCCGGTTTTGACATGCGGCACAATCAGGCTCTGACAGCCGCAGTCGAGCAGACGTGTCACGTGCTCATACTCAAGATCAGGAATACGGACCACCGGAGTCATCCCGGCCGCATGGGCGTAGTCGCACAGATCGACCACCGTTTCCAGGTTGTAGGCCGAATGCTCGGTGCAGATCATGATGAAGTCCATGCCGGCCTGCGCCAGCGTATGGATGGCGCCACGGCTCTTGAGGTCCCATACCAGCGTTCCCAGAACACAGTCTCCGGCCTTGAGTGATCTTTTGAGTGCATTGTCTCGCATACTGCTCTCCTCCTGTGAGAAGATTATTCTGCGGAGACGAGGGACGTGTCAAGGAACGCAAAGAAGAGATATGCTGCTTCAGACCTATGAACTTGAAAGACCGAAAACGACCAGTCGTAATGGAATCCTCTCACACGCGGTGTACTTCTACCCCGAAACCAATGCCGCGCCTGCTGTCTCCTGCTTCTCTTCTCTCTCTCCTTCTCTTTCTCTCGATCTCTGTCTCTCCGGCCCCTCACACTCGGGCCGATGTCATTGCGGCTATGGGGGCGAAGGAAATCCGCGCAAGCAGGACGCTGGTTGGAGCCGTCCAAACCGTACAGACGGAAAGAGTGTTGTTTGTGAACCCGCCCGGAGAGCCGGACACGTGGATTGAGGACGAACGAATACTTACGGCCCTCGCTCAGTACGGGAAGAGCGGAGCACTCACGGAAAGGACCGAGTACGCGCCTGACGGAGCGGTGATGGTCCGCGTCGTCCGCCAGTATAACCGGGCGCATAAGCTGAATACCGAACAGTTGTATAATTCTCAGGGGGCGCTCTGGCGGAAGACCAGCCATGCCTATGATGAGGCAGGCCGTCTGACGCAGGCAGTGAGTACCGACGTGGATGGTGATCTCTGGTTTCGGGATGTCTATACGTACACCACGGACGGGCAGCCGGCCCACATAGACCACCATGACCCGGACGGAACCTTTTTACATCGAGCCAGCTTTACCTACGATGGGGAAGGCCGGGTCGCCAAACGGTCCTTGTCCGATGCCGATGGCTCTCCGATCTCAAGCAACACGTACGTGTATGATGCAGAGGGGAGAATCCAATCTGTCATCACCCACGGACGAAGCGGTGCACTGACGTCGCGCTGGGTATACACCTATGACGAGCACGGGAACGAACGGGAGTGGGTGGCGTTCGACAGGGATGGCACGATTCAGCGCAAAGAGGTCTATACCTATGAGTATGACATCCAAGGGAACTGGGTAAAGCAGATCACCGCAGAGTGGATTCCGGACGGTGAGGGAGGCTACCTCGAACCCGCCGAGGCGATCTATCGAACGATTACCTATTACCCGCAGGAAGGGGCTGAGGGCGTAGAGCGGTAGATAAAGTGAGGGACTATAAAGCAGATCAAGGAGAGACCGAGGCCCCTCCTTGGACGTGTGATGCAAATCAACTTATTGGACGGCTGGCGGGCTCTTTTGCCCTCACCCCATCCCCTCTCCCAGAGGGCTCACGACACGACCGTTTTACGGAAGCAAGGACCGGGTCCGTCCCATCCCCTCTTGGGAGGGGTGGCCCAACGGGCCGGGGTGGGTGTCCCCAGGCTGCTGAGAACGCAACATGCATCACATGTCCAGGGAGGGGATTTGCTGAGTCCTTCCCCTCGGATTCCCGGTCTCTGCAAAACTGTCGTGTACTCAGCTCCCTCTGGGAGAGGGCGGCCCGCAGAGCCTGCCCCGTACTTGATACGGGGGTCGGGTGAGGGCGCGAGCGGACGGCTCGTAGAGAGCAATCGACACAATATGCATTACACAATCCCCCTCAGTCCCCCTTATTAGGGGGGAAGCCTGACCTGAGCAGAGTCGAAGGGCGCCGGCCGGCTCAGCCCGGCAGGAGTTTGAGCAGGGCCACAATGACGCCACCCTGGGCAATCAGCGCGCCCGTCATCCACTTGAGCAGGTCGGATTTCACCTCGGCCAGCCCGGCCTTGGTCTCTTGGCGTAGCGCTTCTATCTCGACCTTAGTCTCCTGCCGCAGCGCTTCCAGCCCGGTCCTGGTCTCTTGGCGCAAGACCTCGATCTCCCGCCGTACCCCGGCTATGTCCGCCTTGGTTTCCTGGCGCAAGACCTCGATCTCCCGCCGTACTCCGGCAATGTCGGCCTTGGTTTCCTGCCGCAGGGCTTCTATGTCGCGCTGGATGGCCGCCACGTCGGCCTGGGTGGCCAGGTTGGTGTTGAGCAGATGGACCTGCTCATCGGCCAGCACTTCGGCCTGCTGCTCCGTAAAGCCGTTCGCCGTCAGATGCTTGACGAACCGATGGGTATCAAACGCCAGCGCTTCCGCCATAGCCCCCGACTCTAGCACAATCCCCCCCCGCCCCGCAGCCCCCACCTTTTTTCCTTCTGCCTTCTGCCTTTTCCCCTCCCTCTCCCCTTGACAGCCGTCCTCTCATCTTGTAGGTAAGATGCAGTTGTAATCGAACTGTATTATCGGACGTTCGTAGCCCTTTTTGTTCACCCCTAACCCCAGAGGAGAGAGAAACTGATGCGTATACTTTCCCGATTCCAACCCCTGACCCTGGCCACCGTGCTGGCACTGTGGAGTGTCGGCACAACCTCCGCCCAAACCACCCCCGAAGCCTGTAACCCCAACCCGGCAGATGAAGTCGCCTCGTCGCTGGTCAATGGGAGCCAGAAGCACCTCGCCCTCTTCGATGCCTATTGGGACTATGATGACGACGCCGATGATCCCAATTCCAAAACCCTGATCAACAACCCCTGCCCGCCGCTGGTGGTGCACCATCCGGGAGAAGACGATGGTTTTGGCAATGTCACGCCAGAAACAACCACCCGCAACCCCTCCGACATCGACATCGGACACACCATCATCCATATTCCTTCCTCAGAGCTTCAGCGGGCAGCGGCGGGAGATGACCCTGCTGTCCGGTCGTTCAAGCGGACCGTGGAGGCTGACGGCACGGGAGATTACGACGGCGCCAATTACAATTTCCTGCGCCAGCACGATCCGCTACCAAAGGAGAATGAATCCGATCCAGATAAGTGGGCTGTGTGGGTTGTCCCGAGTTGCGAGGAAGAGGAGGAAAGGGGGCCTCATGACCCGGGCCCGACTGCCCTCGACCCGCCCCTTTGCCTGGGCTTTTCCGCCGGCCTCCTGCAAGCTGGGGACTGGAACGGGGATATCCAGTATGAGTTCGAGGCCATTCGAGAACCGGGCCACGCCACGACAGGCTATGGCGACTTCTTTGTCTTCCATGTCGAGAATGGCGAGCCTGAGATCAAGTGGCGCACCGACGAGGCCGACACCAACGCCTATCACATTACCCCCGGCACCTACGACCACGCCTACTGGGCCTTCACCGAGCCCGGCACCTACGTGTTTCACGTCCAGGTCAAAGGCCATCCCAATCCTGCGCCGAGCGTCGGCGATCCCCTCATTGAGGCCACGACCGTTACCAGCGAAGTGCGGCGCTACACCTTCCACGTGGGCGATTTGGCGGTCAATCATGACCCGGTCTTCGAGGTAGAACGGTCGGTGTCAGAGAACGCCACCGGCGGCACCCCCGTCGGCGCGCCCATCGTGGTGCACGACCTGGATGCCACCACCCTGTGTTTCGCCCTGGCCGGCCCCGGCGCCCAGAACTTTACCCTTGCAGGCACGACGGGCACCGAGGAATGCGGCACCCTGACCGCCGTCACCGAGAACGCCGACGGACAGATGGGCGCACAGATCATCGTGAGGGAGCGCTCCTACCTGGACTACGAGACCCACCCGGCGTATGACCTGCGGCTGCAAGTGACCGACGGCCAAGACCCGGAGAGCAACCTCGACCCGTCCATTGACGACAGCATCGCGGTACATCTCGCCGTGAATGATGGGCCGGAGAACGTGCGCGGCTCTGGGCTCACCCTGCATGCGCCTGCATCTGCCACGGCGGGAGAGTCGATTACCTTGTCGGCGTCGTTTGTGGGCGGCTGGCCGACACACCCGGGAGACATCAGGTTCCGGTGGCACCGCCGCGTCGCCGGTGGGGTCGCCGAGACCGGGCCGATGACGGTCGGGGTCGCCCAGCACACCGAGACGTTCGACCGGAGCGGGGCGGTGGAGTACTCGGTGGCGGCGCAGTGGCGGGAAGAGAATAACTCGGAGAGGCGGATGCAATCCGACTGGGTAACGGTCCACTGGCAATAAGGCAACAGATGTAAACGCCGCCCCCTGTCCGACCCTGGGTCCTGGCCCGGGGTTGGGGCAGCGGGGCGGCCTTTTACCCCCAAGATCATGTTTCGTTTCTGGCTACCGCTGTTCTTCCTTGGCGCACTTCTGGGCGGCGCGGTGGCCGGCCCTGGCACGGTGCAGGCGCAAGGGCACCCCGCCGACCTGGCCGTCAGCATAGCGGTGCCCGCCGCACCAGACAGCCACGGCGTCTCAGGTCCAACCATTACCCTTACCAACAGGGGGTCCGACCCTGTGTATGCAGTAGAAGTGGTGATTGAGGCGGACAATATCTCGCTGGATCCGGCGCTCATCATACCGGTACCCCGGGAGATCCCAATACCGCCGATAGGCCGCGTTGTGCTCCGTGATGCCAAGTTGATCTGGAGTATTGCCTGGCTGCCGGGGAGGAGCGTATACGCTTACCACGTCCTCCCCGCATCAACGACGGGGATACGAGTGGTGCAATATGTGGCCACCGTCAGCAGTCCCCGTGTTCTTGAGCCCCAGAACAACAACCGCGCCGAAGTCTGGCAGGTGAGAATAGATGTCCTAAAGAGGATCCCGGCGGTCCCGGACTACGCTGTCTCGGTAGCCGTTGACGATCATTTCCCGCAGCCCGGAGAAAGCGTGACCTTTACCATTGAAGGGCGGATTTCGACAGCAGGAGCAACCCCCGCAGACGACGACAATACTCTCAGAAATGCTCAGGTGGCCATCCCTCTGCCTGCGGGGCTGACCTACTCAAGTGATGTCGCTCCAGCAGGCACCAGCTATGATCCCAGCACCGGGATATGGACCATTGACGCCGGTGGGATATGGACCGTTAACGAACGGCGCATTCGCCCCCCCCCCAAGATAATCGCTCGCACGCTGACGCTGACGCTGACGGCGACGCGGGACGCCGATACCGTGCTGACTGAGCAATGCGTGACCGCGGAACTCTCGGCCAAGCCCCCGGAACCAATCGGCCAAACGGCGGACAACCGGGCCAAGCTGTGTCTGGGCGCCGCGCCCCATCTGTTCCAGAGTGGACGGGTTGATACCTTCACGACCTATCCCTGTGTCGGGGATACCGACGCTCCCTGTGATGCCACAGACGACGTGCGGGTGCGGGCCGTCGACCAGACCCGCTCGCCCCCACGCATCCTGCTCCCTGGCACAACCGTCATCCAGGTCCAGGAGAAACCCGCCCGCACATACGACGGCCACACACATAATGGCAACCTGCAAAGCGTCAACGATGCCACCACCGTGTCCTGGCAGACGATTATAGCCGAAATACATGGCGGTGACATCGAGTATAATCGTTCTCCAGAGCACGGCGTATGGATTGCCTGGTCTCGTGTCCCTTTCAACGATCAACTGACCAGTTGGCAAAACCTCCGCCTCACCTTCACGGCCTCTGATGGAAATGGAGGTAGCCCGCCAGGCAAGGTGCATCTCCGGAACGCGGACAACAACCGAGCCGTATTTATGTTGAATGGCGGAAATTCGTACACGCATTCGATAGGTCCACTGAACCTGAGCAGTGCGCTAGCCGCCCCAATCTTCTGGTACGCCGAGTTTGAGAAGCTGGGCACCTATATCGTGGAGTACACCGCTATCGCCACCCACGCCACCCTCCCCGGCGACTGCGACACCGATAACGACAACACCAACGACGCCTTCTGCGCCACCGAGACCTACACCTTCCACGTCGGCCCCATCGCCGACCTCGAAGTCCGGAGTGGCGCCCCCAGCCCCGATGCCACCGGCAGCCATCTGACCATCGAAGCCCTCAACCACGGCCCCGACACTGCCGAAGGCGTCCAGGTCACCAACCTGCCCCAGAACGCCGCCGTGGCCTACATCAGCCAGGGCAACTACCACCCCAGCACCGGCCGCTGGGACCTCAGCACCCTCCAGACCGCCGGCTACCGCCGCGCCGCCGGCCGCGCCTCCGCCGCCACCCTGGTCCTGGCCACCACGGAATCCGCCCCTGCGGCCACCATCGCCAGCACCCAAGACTACACCGTCTGCATCGGCAGCGACGGCAGCGACCTCGCCCACGCCACCCAGGCAGTCTGCGAAGCCGACACCGCCAACGGCGGCAGTTGGCATACCGCGCCGTACTACGACCTCGACCCGGACAACAACACCGCCGCCCTGACCGCCCACGCCCGCGGCAGCAGCCCCGCCACCCTGACCCTCGACGAAACCCGGCCCGGCGCCGTCACCCTGACCTGGACCACCCAGCCCGGGGCCGCCACCTACGGGATTGAATTCTCCACCGACGGAGAAACCTGGGACTCCCTGACCGCCGGCCTGACCACCCCCCGCTACACCTACACCGGCTCCCTGCCCATCAGTTCCACCCAGCACTACCGGGTGTACGCCGTCAACGAAGCCGGCGAGCGCAGCCGCCCGCTGGCCACCGCCACGAGCAGCCCCAAAGTCATCACCCGCACCGTCATCCGCACCGGCGGCGGCGGGGGCGGCAGCGCCGCCGATGCGTCCCCCACCGGGCCGAGCCGGCTGCGGGCCACCCCCCGCGGGCCGACCCGCCTGCTCCTGTACTGGAGCGGCCCGCGGCACCTCTACGGCGAGGCCATCACCTCCTACGAACTCGAAGTCTCCCCCGACGGCGACCACTGGACCACCGTAGCCCCCTATATCGAAGTGGCCCGCCCCACCCGCAGCGGCGAACAATCCGCCACCAAATACACCCACACCGGCCTCACCCCGGCCACCACCTACCACTACCGGGTGTATGCCCACAATCGCCGGGGCCGCAGCCTGGCGTCCGCGGTGGCCTCCGCCACCACCGACGACCCGCGGGTGCTGACCGGCTATTTAGAGAACCCCGCGCCCGGCTCCTTTCAGAGCGGCCTGGGGATGATCCACGGCTGGGAGTGTGACGCCGACGAAGTCGTCGTGCAGATCAACGGCACGCCCTCCCCGGCCATCACCGGCACCCCCCGGCCCGACACCCAGGGCGTGTGTGGCGACACCGACAACGGCTTTGAACACTTGCTCAACTGGAACGCCCTTGGCGACGGCCGGCACGACGTCGTGGTGCTGGTCGATGGTACGGAACTGGGCCGGGCCAGCGTGCAGGTCACCACCTTCGGGACGGCGTTTCTGCACGGGGCGCACGGCACCTGTACCGTGCCCGACTTTCCCCGCCCCGGCGAGAGTGTCCCCCTGGTGTGGCAGGAAGCCCGGCAGCAGTTTGGCCCGACCGACGGCAGTGCGCCGCCTACCGGCCCGGCCTCGGCCCGGAGCCCACTCCCCGGCTATCTGGAGAACCCGGCGGCCAACTCCTTTCAGTCCGGCCTCGGCGTGGTGTCCGGCTGGGTGTGTGAGGCCGAGACCGTGACCCTGGAGATGGGCGGCCAGACCATAGCGGCCCACTACGGCGCGGAGCGGCCCGACACCCAGGGCGTGTGTGGCGACACCGCCAACGGCTTCAGTCGGCTGTTCAACTGGCCCAAGCTGGGGGCCGGCGACCACGAGGTCATCGCCCGGGCCGACGGGGTGGTGTTTGACCGGGCCACGGTGCGGGTGGTGGAGTTGGACATCCCGGCGGACGCGGACGGGATGTGTACGGTCAAGGACTTTCCCACCCCCGGTGAGACGGTGGCCCTGACCTGGCGGGACCGCCAGCAGCAGTTTGTCGTTACCACCGGGGAATGAAAGAACCAACCCCGGCCCCCCTTCTTTATCCCCTCTCGGGAGGGGTGCCGCAAAGCGGCGGGGTGGGTTTGACGGCCCGGCGTTCCAGCACCCACCCCGGCCCCCGTACCAAGTACGGGGCAGGCTCTACGGGCTACCCCTCCGAGACGTGTGATGCATGTTGCGTTCTCAGCAGCCTGGGGGAACCCACCCCGGCCCGTTGGGCCACCCCTCCGAGGAGGGGATATTTAAGGCGGTGAAAAGATTACGCCTTCATGCCCGCGGCTTTGGCCTTCTCATGGATGCTGGAAGCCGCGCTGGCGCGACTATCGACCCGCGCAAACCAGGCCGTCAGGTTTTTCAGGTCCGGGCTGATCTTCTGGCCCACGCCGGCCCCGAAATCAAGGGCGCAGTACAGAATGATATCGACCAAGGTAAACCGGTCGCCCGCGACAAACTGTTTGCCCTCCATCAGACCGTCCAGCCAGGCGAGCTTTTCTTGCACGATTTCCTTGAGACCGGCCGCGGCCTCAGGCAGACAGTGCATACGCTCCTTAAACATGTCCAGGCCCTCGGCATAGCGGAAGCCGTTATACAGATGCTCGGTGATCTGGAGTTCGATACGCCGCTGCCACATGCGGGTTTCGGCTTTTTCCTCCGGGGTCGAGCCGATTAACGCCGGGCCGGGCTGGGTGTCTTCAAGGTATTCACAGATGGCGGTCGTTTCCGCCAGGACGCTGCCATTATCCAACTCGATCGCCGGCATTTGGCCGCCGGGGTTCTTATCGGTATACGGCCCCTGCCGGTTCTCCGCGCCCAGAATATCTATTTCGATCGTATCAAGCGTAACACCTTTTTCCGCCATGAACATGCGGACGCAACGCGGATTCGGACCGAGTGAATTATACATTCTCATAAGAGCCTCCTTGATAGGGTGTATTGCACAGCGGTTTAGCCTATTTGGTCTCCGGGGCGCAAGCAGGGAACTGAACGACGCTAACCGGATTCACTGCCAGCTACCGCTGGCTGTGCCGATACTTGCTACCGTGTCGCGAGCCGGCAGAAGCAGGATGCGGTGATTGGGACGTCGGTGCGGGCCAAGGCGAGGTCCAGCCGTTGCTTCACGATTGCCGCCTCCTGAATCCACCCGAGTCGCTGGAGGCACTCGTGATATCCGTGCAGGCTCCAGACGTTGTCCGGGTGCTGGCAGGCGCGGCTCAGCGTATCGTCGTATCCGAGGTCCGCCCGATACACCGCGGCGGCCTCATCGACCCGATCCTGTTCGAGCAGCAGGGCGGCGAGCGCGTGGCGCGTCGGTTGCATCCAGCCCCAGGGCTCGTCGTAGGGCAGGTTGTCGTCCAGCTTCACGGCCGCCCGGAGATGCCTGAACGCGGTGTCAAAGCGGCCGCGCCGGTATTCGATCTCGCCTCGCATCATCTCCCTCGCGATCGCGAGAATGTCGAGGCAGCGGTTGTTGAACACGTAGCGGCTCTCCGGGACGCGGGTGAGCGCTGCATCGAAGCCGGCGGCCTCGCGCTCCGCCGCGTCGACGTCGCCTGTCACTGCGCGAGCGACCACCTTGGCGTACCGCATCATTGCAGTCGTCACGCAAAAAAGATCGCGGTTCTCCGGCAGCTCTTCCGCAAGGATAGCGTTCCACTTCCCGAACCGGATGAGTACGTGCTGCTTCATCGAAACAAAGCCTTCCAGCCAGCCCGCCATGGGCGGCGAGGTGAGAGTGAGCAACTCCTCAGTAAGCGTCGCGATCATCTCCTCGGCCGCCGCAAGTGCGGGCCGGTATTGTCCGAGGAACATCGCCCCGTAGATCTTGAAGTGGTAGTTATGGCAGCGGTAGAGCGAGTAGAAGTTGTTCGCACCCGCGTGCGCGAGAAACTTGCGGTCCGCTTCGATGGCCGCCTGATTCGACTCTACCACCGCTCGGTAGTCGCCGCAAAGCACGTCGATGTGGGTCGGCATGTGTTCGAGATGGCCGGCGTCCGGCACGAGAGCGCGTAGCCGGTCGCCAGCCGTGAGCGCCCGCTCCGGGTGCGGCGACATCTCCATCAGGTGGATGTACATGTGGAGCAGGCCCGGGTGGGCCTCCTCGCTCCGTTCCTCGCGCCGACGTATCGCCTTCTCAAGGACCTCGATGGCCTCTTCCGTATCGGCCCCTTCCGCTGGCTGGCCGGTCTTCAGATCCCAGAGCGCCCACGGGGTGCGGTTCATGATCGCCTCGGCGAACAGGGCCGCTACGTCCGGGTCGTCCTCGCCGTGCTCGGCGTAGACCACCCGCATCGCACCCGCGTACGCATCGTTCCACGGGCACCTGTCCGCCACAGGCGAGCGTGACGGGTAGCGATGTGCGAGGGCACCGATGAGAGACCGCTCGGTATCCGTCGCGTTCGGGGCGAGCGCCCGCGCCCGTGCCGCCGCGTCGTACGCGGTCTCGAGCGAACGGGCCGCGTCCCCCTCATCGAAGGCCTCCCACGGCTTGTTGTAGTTCGGCCCGACCGCGTAGGCGACCCCCCACCATGCCATGGCGCACGCCGGGTCGGCAGCGAGTGCCCGGCGGTAGCATGCGATTGCCTCGTCGTGGTTGTAGCCGTAGGTCCAGGCGAGCCCCCGGTCGAACCATCGCTGCGCTTCCTCGGAACCGGTCGTGACAGGCCGGCTGTAGGTCCCCAGATCATAGTAGCCTTCGGACATGGCCTCTCCTTCGCGAATTTTGCCGTCAGTTCTGTGCTTGCCAGCCTGCATAGCTCACCTAGTATTCTCGTGCGAGAGAGAACTTCTTCTCTCCGAGGTCATACCGTCCCTGAGTAAGGCGAAGAATGATTCAATCTTCCGTGAGGGGGAGAACCAGAGAGAAGGCAGGATGTCGGCAAGAGGCCAGGGATCGGGTCTGCCAGGCTCGGAGTGTCGTATTTCCCGCCTTGTCTTCCCCCGGTCCTTATTTTAGGCTGCAAGCCGGTCACACGATACTGGTAAGTTCGTCTCCACTATGGTCAGGAGCCTTGGATGCCTGCTGAGCCGCCGCCTCGTTTTTTAGCCGATCGCATGGTCGGCACCTTGGCAAAATGGTTGCGCCTGCTGGGCTATGATACCGTCTATATGCCCGAGGTTTCATCCGCGAGCGTGAAGCGCGAAGCGCACCGCCAGGGCCGTATCCTGCTGACCCGTCGGACCTGTTTCCTGAACCAGAGAGATATGCCACCCTTTGTGTTTATTCGTGCCGACCGCTTTCGGGAGCAGCTCAAACAGGTCTGTACCGACTTGCAGCTCACGGTCTCGTCCCCTCTGTTCAGACGGTGCAGCGTGTGTAATCGGGAATTGGAAACAATCGACCGCGAGCGGGTTCAAGCCCGTGTGCCCGCGTGTGTGTGGCAAACACAAACGATTTTTTCCCACTGCCGAAAGTGCCAGCGCGTCTATTGGAACGCCACTCACCGCGAACGCATCATCGAAGAGCTGAGACACATGGGGATGGTGTAAGGAAGCATGGAACCGGCCGGAGCCCAACCCATCTGGCTGTTCTGGGACGGAGCATGCGGCTTGTGTCGGCGAGCTGTTGCCTGGGTCAAACACCGCGATGTAACGAACCAGATTCAGGCGGTTCCCTACCAGGACGCGCCTCGCCCTCCAATGACGGACAGCCTGGCCCGACAGTGCGAACGCTCGGTATACGTCATCACGCCCGGCGGACAGATTTTGTCCGCCGGGCGGGCGAGTCTGTACGTGCTGGGGAAAGTGGGGTTCCCGCGCTTGGCCCGGATGGGCCGTCTGCCGCCCTTTGTGTGGGGGGTTGAACTGGGCTATTGGATCGTTGCGCGGAATCGACAGTTTTTCAGTAAGTGGCTGTTTCCGGAAAAATGAGGTGAGGGACTGGGCGCTGGGGGTTGGAGCCTGGAACACTGCCCTATACTGTGTCTCCTCTCTACTCCGCTAGACTTGTCCCAATTGGCGCAGGGCCTCATACAACACAATCGCCGCCGCGTTGGACAAGTTCAAACTGCGCACCCGCGCGCCCGGCATTGGAATAGTGTACAGGGTCTCGGCGTATTCCGTGCGGATTGCCTCTGACAACCCCCGCGTCTCGCTGCCAAAGACGAGCAGGTCGTCGGGCTGATAGCGGACCGTGGTGTAGGACCGCTGGGCGCGCGCGGAAAAGGCCAGCAGACGGCCGGGTGGGCGACGCTCGAGGAAGGCGCTCCACGACTCATACACATGCAGGTCGACAGCCGGCCAGTAATCGAGGCCGGCACGCTTGAGATAGCGGTCCTCAAGAGAAAACCCCAATGGGCCAACGAGGTGCAGGGAGCTTTGCGTGGCCGCACATAACCGGGCGGTTGTCCCGGTGTTGGGCGGAATCTCCGGTTCGACAAAGACGATGTGCATGGGGAATGACCGGACTAGTCCGGCCCTTTGACTTGGACCGGGTAGGCGGTTTTACCGATGTGTAAAACAAATCCCTCGCCCGCGGCCGCCGGCTGGACATGCTGCGTGAGCTGATAGTAGGCCGGTCGCAGAAAGCGGGCCGCGTGCTTTTGCCCTTTGACCTTGCAGTACAGGACATCGTTGGCACCGATGGTCAGCGTATGGGGGGACAGTCGCTCTTCGCTCTCGTCGTTCAGGCGTAGGGTAAAACCCCGCTCCGGGTCTCCGGCGACCTGGGTAACAACATAGGGAGTGTCTTCAATTTCAACGCGCGCGCGATCTCGCCCCAGAACGATTTCATACTCACCCTGCGCATTCTTCTGGAGACATTGGCTAAAGAGTTTGTTGATGCGCTGATTTTGGATACGCTCATCGTTGGCATACCACCAGCCGTCTTTTCCAAAGTGTATCTTGCGGGTAGGGTCGATGGCCCAGAAACCGGCTCGTGGCATCGCCGCTCAGCTCCCCTGACGCGGGCCGCGGTCTGCGGTGTCGAGGATGAGCGTCACCGGACCGTCATTGACGAGTTGGACTGCCATATGCGCCTGGAAGTGCCCCGTGGCAACCGGGATATGATGGCGCTGACAGCCGGCGACAAAATATTCATACAACGGCTTGGCAGTCGCCGGCTCTGCCGCGGCCGTAAACGATGGGCGGCGGCCTTTGCGCGTATCGCCGTACAGCGTGAATTGCGACACAACCAGGAGCGATCCGGCGACGTCCTGGACGGAGTAGGCAAATTTCCCGGCCTGATCCGAGAAAATCCGCAGCCCGATAATTTTCTCGCTCAGAAAGTCCGCCTCCAACTCGGTGTCCCCCGCTGTCACGCCGAGCAGGACAAGCAGGCCGTGCCGGATCTGCCCGACGATTTCTCCCTCAACCGAGACCTGCGCCTCGCGCACTCGCTGGATAACGGCCCGCATGTTGCTTTCCTGTGTAATAGATAGTGCGATAGGTAGCTGAGTCCTCCGGCGCATACAAGATGAGAGCCGTCCAATGTCCACCGAACTGGCATCAGACCATGCCCTCGGCTATGATCGCTGCATGTATCCCGTCCTGCTCGAACTCGGCCCCTTCACGATATACAGCTACGGGGTCATGATGGCCTTGGGCTTCGTGGCTGCGGCTTGGCTGCTGGGTAAAGGGCTGGCCTATCAAGGCCGGAACCCGGACCTTGCTTCGACCCTGGTCCTGTGGGCTGCCGTCGGGGGGCTGATCGGCGCCCGGCTGCTTTTCATTCTGGATAATTGGTCCGCATTTCTGGCCGATCCGTGGGCGTTGCTTTTGACCGGCGCCGGCTTTGTCTGGCACGGCGGCTTAATCGGCGGGATCGTCGGCGTCAGTTTGGGTATCCGGCACTCCAAGCTGCCCTGGCCGGAGACCATGGATGCGATTGCCCCGGCGATTGCCCTGGGCCATGGGACCGGACGTATTGGCTGCCAGTTGGCTGGTGACGGGGACTGGGGACCGCCAACCGACCTGCCCTGGGGAATGGCCTATCCGGATGCCATTGTTGGCTGGGACTATCCGCCGGACGTGTTCGTCCATCCGACGCCGCTCTACGAGATGCTCGCGTATTTTGCGATTGCGGCCGTGTTATGGAATCGCCGGACGGCTGGGTACCGCCCCGGCTCTCTGTTCTGGGGGTATCTGCTCTTGGCCGGGATTGCCCGGTTTTCCCTGGAATTTGTGCGGGTCAATCCTCCGCTCTGGGGAACATTCTCCCAAGCCCAGGTGATCAGCATCGGCTTGATGCTGGTCGGAGCGAGCCTGCTGTTCAAAAGCGGGAAGCATGGGCGCGTCCCGGCTGTCCATAGTACGCTGGAGAAATCACGGTGAGAGCCTGGCTTATCCTTGGGGGTGTGGGCATGTTGGTGCTGCTGGGGGTGGTCATTTTGATCACCACGCCTTCTCGGACCACCCTGCCCCGACCGGCTCCGGATTTCCTGCTGCCCGATATGAGCGGTCAGGCCGTCCGCCTGTCGCAACTCAAGGGAAAAGTTGTTCTCCTCAACGTCTGGGCGACGTGGTGCGGTCCGTGCCGGCAAGAGATGCCGACTATGGAAGTCCTCGCGCACAAGCTCAGCGACGAGGACTTTGTGCTGCTGGCCGTGAGCCAGGACGTCGATGGGGTCACAACGGTGAAGCCCTATCTGCAAGAAGGAGGATATACTTTTCCGGTGCTGCTTGATGTCCAAGGCGAGGTTGGCAGGAAATATGGGGTCACCGGTTATCCCGAAACATTTATCATTGATCGTCAAGGGCAGGTCGTCTATCACCATATTGGCTATAATGATTGGGCTCAGCCTCAGGTCGAGGAAACGCTCCGGCGCTTGATCCAACAGGGGGAGTGGCGTGGCGATACGGGAATGCCGGTGCCCGGCGCGCATACGTCCTTACCGGCAGAAGGATAGCCGCTCCTTAATTCTTCGGTAGGGTGAGGAAGACCAAGCCGGAGAGCAGGGCCGCCCATATCGGAGATCGTGAAGTGTGCTATATTAGGCAATCGTAATGCCGCACAAAGCCGAGCGTATGGCAGATAACAGGGGAAGAGAATGATGCATAGAAAGCGGCGGCGCATCCTGGTTGGATTGGTTGCTGGTGGTATTGGGCTCAGCGTGGTGCTGTTTGGGGGATATGGGCTCAATCTTGTCTCAGCCGTTGACCGCAGCACCTATGAAGACCTTGAGGCGTTTACCAACGTCTTGGCTATTGTTCGCAAGAACTATGTTGAGGAAACCGAGACCCAAGCCCTTATCGAAGGAGCGATTAATGGCATGCTCGGGGCGTTGGACCCGCATAGTGCCTATTTGACTCCCGATTCCTATAAGGAACTCCAGGTCGATACGGAGGGCAGTTTCGGCGGCCTGGGCATTGAGATCACCATTCGAGATGGCATTCTGACAGTTGTTTCGCCCATTGAGGATACGCCCGCCTACCGTGCCGGAGTCCAGGCCGGGGACCAGATCATCAAGATCAACGATGAGCTGACAAAAGACATGTCGCTCATCCAGGCGGTGAAAAAGATGCGGGGCAAGCAGGGAACCGAGATTACGATCTCGGTTCGCCGTGAAGGCGTACCCCGGCTGATTGATGTGCCCCTTGTTCGTGAAGTGATTCAGATTCGCAGTGTGAAATCAAAAACCCTGGAAGACGGTTATGCCTATATCCGGGTCACCCAGTTTCAAGACCAAACCAGTCATGACCTGGACGCCGCTCTGCAAAAACTCGGTCAGGAGAATGGCCAACTCCAGGGCATGGTATTGGACCTGCGCAATAATCCCGGTGGACTGCTCAGCCAGGCGGTCAAAGTCTCCGACCTCTTTTTGAGTTCCGGCATGATCGTGTATACCGAAGGTCGGCTCGAAAGCCAGCAGCAAAAGTATTTCGCCCATCCCGGAGGATACACCGACATCCCGATGGTTGTGCTGGTCAATGGCGGCAGCGCCAGTGCCTCCGAGATCGTCGCCGGTGCGGTACAGGATCATGGCCGCGCAGTGGTGCTGGGAACCAAGACTTTTGGCAAAGGCTCGGTACAGACGATTTTACCAGTCGATGGGGGGGCGGCTCTGCGGCTGACCACCGCCATGTATTTCACGCCCAACGGGCGGTCGATCCAGGTGACGGGCATCGCCCCTGATATTGAACTGGAAAACCTGCCCGAAGCCTATGCCGCAGCCCGGCGACGCCACGGGGTGCGTGAGGAGAATCTGAGCGGACATTTTGACAGTATCAGCAGCACTCCGGGGACAGCGGACGACAGCCCCGCCGACGCTGAGGCAGCACCCCAGGCCCTGCCCGAGATTGATATTAAAGAAGGGGAACTGGGCAAAGACCCGCAGCTTGACCGGGCGCTTGATTTGCTCAAGTCGTGGAAGGTCTTTCAGACAACGGTCGCTGAGGCAAAGGGATAGGGCGGGTGCTTGAGCGGCTCCTATGACGACCTTTGTCCTTGCACCTGGCCCCTCGCGTGCGCTGTCCGTCACCGACCTGGCAAGCCTGATCCAGGGCCAGCTTGAGGCCGATTTTGGCGACATCTGGGTTGTTGGTGAACTCTCCGGCCTGCGCACCCCCGCCTCCGGGCATATCTATTTCACCCTCAAGGATAAGACCAGCCAGTTGCGTGGTGTGATGTTTCGCGGTTATGCCCGGTTGCTTCGCTTCCGGCCCGAGGACGGTCTGGAGGTCCTGATCAAGGGCCGGGTCAGTCTGTATTCCGCCCGGGGCGATTTGCAGGTCTATGCGGCCAGTATGGAGCCGCGCGGGCTGGGTGGGCAACAATTGGCCCTGGAGCAGCTCAAAGCCAAACTCGCCGCCGAGGGCCTCTTCGCCCCGGAACGCAAACGTCCCCTGCCGTTCTTCCCTCGTCGGGTCGGCGTCGTCACCGCCCTTGGGGGAGCGGCTGTTCAGGATATTCTCACCATTCTGCACGGCCGCTGCCCGTATACGCAGGTCGTTGTCCGACCCACTAAAGTGCAAGGCGCCGGGGCCGGTGTTGAAATTGCCGCGGGTATCAATGACTTGAACGAACACGGGCAGGTCGAGGTGATTATTGTCGGACGCGGTGGCGGCTCGCGTGAGGATTTGTACGCTTTTAATGAAGAGGTGGTGGCCCGCGCAATCGCCGACTCGGACCGCCCTGTTATCGCCGCAGTTGGCCATGAGATTGACCTAAGCATTGCCGACCTGGTGGCGGATTCCCGCGCCCCAACGCCGACTGCCGCGGCCGAGATGGTTGTGCCAGTATGGGCTGACCTGTCTGACCGTGTGGTGGATACTGCCCAGGCGTTAACAACAGCTATGCAGCGGACGGTGACCGACCGGCGGCGTCAGGCCATGCAACTGGAAGAACGTATGCGTGACCCGCAGCACCAGGTTGACGCGCTACGCGAGCGGACACGGATAGCGCTGGCCCGTCTCCATTCGGCGTTTCAGAGCAAGAACGAGGGAGCACGTGCCCGACTCGAAGACCTCGCCGCAACCCTCAACAGCCTGAGTCCCCTTGCTGTTTTGGGTCGGGGATATAGTCTCACGCGGACCATACCTGAGAACGCTGTCGTGCGGGATGCTGCAACGCTGCGTCCCGGAGAGAACGTACGCTTGACTTTTGCTCAAGGCGAAGCACGGGCCCGCGTTGAAGAGGTAACACCCTCGATAGACTGAGATAGAGATGGAAATTGCCGTGGATAAAAAATTTGAAGACGCCTTACAGGATTTGGAAGGCGTAGTTGAGAAACTTGACGCTGGGACCCTGTCGCTCGAAGAATCCCTCCAGGCATTTGAAGAGGGGGTGGCGCTGGTCCGCTTTCTGGAAGAGAAACTGACCGAAGTGGAAAAACGGGTCGAGGTTCTAACGCGGGATAACAGCGGTCTCTTTCAGACCCAAAATCTAGAAACCGACGAAGAAGGGGATGCGTGAAACTCGAACAGTATTTGGAACGACGCTGTGCGCTGATTGACCGGACGCTCAAGCAGCTCCTGGCCGACCATGAGGATCCGCCCAAGAGCTTGGGTAAGGCCATGCACTACAGTCTGTTTTCCGGGGGGAAACGGATTCGACCCATCCTGGCCCTGGCCAGCGGGGAGGCCGTCGGCGCGCGGCCGCAGCCCATCCTGCCCTTTGCTTGCGCGTTGGAAATGATCCATTCGTACTCGTTGGTGCACGACGATCTGCCAGCTATGGACGATGATGACCTGCGACGCGGGAAGCCGACCAATCATGTCGTGTTTGGTGAAGCCATGGCCATTTTGGCCGGTGACGGGCTACTGACCGAAGCCTTTCGGATTATGGCCCAGGCTGCGCTCAAACGCAGACAGGACCGCACTGCGGCTCTCCAAGCTATATGGGAAGTGGCTGCCGGAGCCGGTATGGCCGGCATGGTTGGTGGACAGGTGGCGGACATTGAAGCCGAACACCAAAAGCCGACCCGCAAACGGGTTGAGTATATTCACACCCGCAAGACCGGGTCCTTGCTGCGGGCGTCGGTCCGCGTGGGCGCTCGGGTCGGAGGGGCGAGCGCGAAACAATACGCCCGCCTCGACCGGTACGGGACAGCCGTTGGGCTGGCCTTTCAGGTGACGGACGACATTCTGGATATTGAGGGTGGCACGGCAAAAACGGGCAAGCGGGTCGGTCGCGATGCGGAGCTCAACAAAGCCACCTATCCGGCCGCTCTGGGGATGAAAAAAACCAAGCGGTACGCGCGGGAACTGCTTGATGAGGCTCTCACCGCCCTCCAGTCATTTAGCCCCAAAGCTGAACCGCTGCGTCAGATCGCCCGTTTTGTGGTCGAACGGGCGGTTCCGTCTGAAACGTGAGCCAACGCAAGCGCCTTGATCTGCTACTGGTTGAACGGGGTCTGGTTGCCAGCCGGGAACAGGCCCGGCGGCTGATCATGGCCGGTGCCGTGGTTGCCGGCGAGCAGCGGGCGGACAAGCCCGGCACCCTGGTTGATCCGGCGACCGCGGTGCGGCTCAAGGCCGACGCGCAGTCGCCTTACGTCAGTCGAGGTGGCCACAAACTGGCGGGTGGGCTGAAGGATTTTGGTCTGGACGTGACCGGAGTCACCGCCCTGGATGTCGGGGCTTCAACCGGCGGGTTTACGGACTGTCTGTTGCAGCATGGTGTGGCCAAGGTCTTTGCCGTTGACGTCGGCTATGGGCAACTGGCCTGGTCTCTCCGCCAAGACCCGCGCGTCGTGAACCTGGAACGGCGTAATATCCGTAGCCTTGCTCCTGACGAATTGATCCCGACTCCGAGCTTGGCGGTGATAGACGCCTCGTTTATTTCACTCACTTTGGTCATTCCCCACGTCACCAGTCTGATTACCGACAGGGGAGAGATTGTTGCCTTGGTGAAGCCTCAATTCGAGGTGGGGAAAGGACGGGTGGGGAAGGGCGGTGTTGTCCGCGACCCGGCCCTCCACGCGGAAGTGTTGGCGGATTTGCAGGCGCGCGCGTCCGGTTGGCAGCTTGAAGTCAAAGGAGTGACGGAATCGCCCCTGCGAGGACCAAAAGGCAATAAAGAATTTCTCCTGTATTTACAGAAGCGCTGAGGCCGGTTTTATTGGACCGGCATCGCACCCCGTGCAGAAGCCTGTGAGGTAGCCATGTCATTGAGCCAAAAATTACATGCAGCCACGCCGACCTGGCAAAAGACGCTCACCCACCCCTTTGTGGTCGGCCTTGGAGACGGTAGCCTGCCTTTGGAAAAATTTCAGTTTTATATGTGTCAGGACTATATATTCCTGATTGAGTACAGCCGCGTCCTGGCCCTGGCGACAGCAAAGGCTCCCGACCTGGACACCATGGGGCATTTTGCCCAACTCCTTGATGCGACCCTCAATCAGGAAATGGCGCTCCACCGCGCGTTTGCCGCGGAGTGTGGCATCAGCGCGGAGACGCTGGCCGCAACCCAGGCCGCGCCAACCACGCAGGCGTATACGAATCATTTAGTACGAGTGGCTGCGCTCGGAGACCTGGCTGCCATAGTCAGCGCGGTTCTGCCCTGCCAGTGGGGCTATAGTGAAATCGGGCAAGCTCTGGCCCGACAGGGCAAGCCGAGCGCTCCGGCATTTTACGGCAAATGGATTGATATGTACGCCGACCCGGAGTTTGCTACACTCTCGACTTGGCTCCGGGACGTGCTCGACCGTCTGGCACCAATCGCGGACGAAAAACAGCTCACCCAGATTTTTCAATCCAGCGCCCGCTACGAATACCTCTTCTGGGAGATGGCCTACCAAATGCAGGATTAGTCGGTATAGCGGGCGGCCTGCCTAGGCTTGTTTGTATGGTGCTCGTAGGATGAACGGAGCGTAATCTGACTGGGGTAATGCTCGGGCTAATTTTACCTGTTGTCTCTTTTGTATCCCTAAGACGAAATCGCCTCGCGCAATTGATCGGCAAAAATTTCTCGATAACGAGCACGTTGCTCATAATCCAAATCACCACCAAGACGATTTCGGAGTATGGCCAACATCGGACGATCAATTTCAGGTGGGATTTGACCGTGAGCTTCGTTCAATATTCTAACGAAATCCTCACGCTTTGATTCATCATGGGGCCTGATAAACTCCCTAGCCGCCTCCAAGACAACCGTCTCGAAATTGGTATCGTCAGAGACACCGGGCTCTCCTTCGGAAACAGGCTGTACATTTGGCACGGTCATGAATTCCCTAACAACTTCTTCCGGCCATTCATGCCGAGTGTCAGCCTCCTGCATCAGTTCTAGCGATTGAGAACCCCGAGCGGGTTTGATTCCAAGCAGGTGAACCCGAACGCCAAAGGTTTGCGCTATCTGAACACCAATTCGGATATCTTCATCACCAGATAGTATGAGGGCGTCGCTTATTGCGTTGTTCCGCGCCAAGTCGATAAGGTCAGTGACAATCAAGGAGTCTACGCCCTTTTGCGCGCCTTCACTGTTTATCGTCCCAAGGCGGAGTTTGGAATCTTGAGCTTGGGCAACAGCTATGTGGTCGTTTGTCAGGCGGCCGTGGCGTGGGAGGCCATCATACCAATAGATTCTCAGCAGACGCACCGATGGAGCAACCTCTTTTGCTTTCTCAGCCAATTTTCCCAACACGTTGTCAACGGTAAGGTTTATGGCCATTCTTTCCTGCTTTTGTCCAATGAGCAAACTCGATCCTTGCGCGTACAAGTAGCCTGCATCAACGAAGAGGGCGATCTGCATGGCCATTTTCCTTTCTGACAAAATAATAGGGCTCCCGAAGGAGCCCCTAAATAGACGCAGGCGAAACCGGATATCTCGCCGCCCACCGTCAAGCCTAAGCTAGCTATATTGGAGGAAAAGTCAAGATATCTGGAATTTTTATGCAGGGGTTCGGGCTGTCGAATTACACCTGCGTACAACCCAACCTGCGAGACTAATTAGGATAGTACCCCGTTGAAATTTCCCCTTATCCTTACTATCCGGTGAGGACTAGGGTCAGGACTCATAACCAATAGGTGACGATAGCGGCGAGGGCGACGGCGGCAAGGTAATTGTGGGCGAGCTTATCGTAGCGGGTGGCAACACGCCGCCAGTCCTTGAGGCGGCAGAAGGGGCGCTCAATAACATTGCGTGCCCGGTAGGCGACTTGGTCGAAGGGATGTTTGCGTTTACGAGTCGGGTTGTTAGGGATGACGGGCTGGCAGCCA
>JAJDZM010000230.1 GCA_022824615.1 Candidatus Binatia bacterium
TGGCTGCCAGCCCGTCATCCCTAACAACCCGACTCGTAAACGCAAACATCCCTTCGACCAAGTCGCCTACCGGGCACGCAATGTTATTGAGCGCCCCTTCTGCCGCCTCAAGGACTGGCGGCGTGTTGCCACCCGCTACGACAAACTCGCGCAGAACTACCGCGCCACGGTCATCCTTGCTGCCATTCTCCTCTACTGGTTATGAGTCCGGAGCCTAGAGCAGTTTTCAGGGTGGTGTAGCGAGGTGCTATCCATAGTATCGGAGATAACTGGCCCACTTAGCCGGAGAGAAGCCCTCAAGCGCACACCCGCAGGCCATTGGACGCTACACTAATGTGAATTTTTCTCTAGAGCTCGGTAAGAACTGGTCCCACTTCCGACCATACGAATCGACCGAGGCCAATAGTGGAAACAATTAGAAGGGCAGTCTTCATTTGCTTGTCTTGGATGCGTTGAAACCAATCCTCTTTTGGGCAGAGGTTGGGTTGGGACGCCATGCCTTCCTCCTCAACTCGAGACCGTAATTCTCTGTTTCAAATGCGCTCGTTGGTCCCCGCTGTCCACTTTCTGCCCTTTGCCCGTCAAATGTTTTCTATAGCATTCGTTGTCTGAGGCGCGCCTCATCATCTTCGTGCTCGGCCATACCCTCGTACGTCTTAACCATGTTCATCAACAGCTGCGACGAAACAAACGGATGCGAATACTGTAAGGCGTTGGCCCATGCACGATACCTATCTGCCAGCTCCCGTTCCTGGTCGCCTCCTTCACCTCGCCATGTTGCACCGCGCGAATTGAACAGCCCGATATCCGCTCCCTCCATCACGCTCTTAGAATGGATATCTTCCATGACTTGTCGTACGGGTTCGCATGGCCATACACCATCCTCCCCGGTAAGAGCACCTGACAGGAGTTTACCGATACATTCATCTGCGATATTCAATCGACCAAGTTCAGCGCAGGATTCCCGCACGGTATTGACCCACTTGGCGAGCAGGTCAACCTTCAACTCGCCCAGGTCATCACGACCAGGAATCCTACTAAGACCCTCGAGAAGCTTATATCCGAGCTCGGCAAAACGCTCGATATTGTCCGGCGCCACCTTCCACTCCTGGGGGTCCTCGCCGTCATCCTCGCGTTTATACTTCCAGACGACAGCCTGTACGAAAAACTCGGGGTGGGATTCCACATATTTTTCGAGGTTAGGAATTCCGTAATTTTCGCGGCTGCTCCACAGTTGAGATAAGACGTCGATATAAGCGAATTCCAGGCTTGCCTTCTGATCTATCGTTAGCCCCGGACTCTTATCTATGAGCTTAAACGTCTCTTCAACGCGATACTGATCCAGCTGGTAACGACCGGGCTGGTCTTTTCCTTCCTTGACTATCTCTGACATTAACCTGAAGAGAAGCTCGGGATTGATCGCCTCAAGCTTGTATTGGACGCAAGCGAACGCGGCGCGTGGGCGCTGAGCAGCCAGCAACCGTTCAATAGCTTCGTTGTTTTCATTATCAGAATCACGGACCAAGTTGGGCACAACCTCATCCCAGTATGTCTGGCTGTGAGCCTCATCTAACTCGTCCACCATTTGCCAAGTGCTCCGGCAGAAGGGCGCTAACCTCAGCAGTCGAGCCAGATCGGACTGGGAAAGATGCCTCTTCAATTTCTTCAAGACACAGGCTCGCCTCGTATCATCGCGGATCGCATGCAAGACCCCAGAGACCAAGCTCTGTCTCGACCCAGAATCACCGCTGAGCGCGCGTGGAAGCGCTTGAAGGAGAAAGGTGGGAATCTCCTCTTCTTGCAGTACGTTGGCGGCCATTGACCAGCCGATCTGCGCTGCGGCATTACCCATCTCGGCAAGCTCCGTTACACCGCTAACGCCGCGATTAGTAAGAACTTCACGCAAGGCATCAGCGCGCAGCTTTGCAATACGCTCCTCTCGCTCGTGGTAATCTAAGCCGTCATGAAGTTCGTCCGCGGACTCCATGACCCAAGCGTCGAGGAACAACCATTCGTACTTGTTCAAGACATCGGACGGTTCGAGCGACTGGTATACAGCCTTGGCCGAAGCAAAGAGAGCAGGATAATCGGTTCCTTTGGAGCGTTGCTCGCCTCGGCGCGACATAGCAGTTACGCGGATCTTTTCCCGGACGAAGGCCTTGTCGGCATCGGATGTGTCTGTATCGGCCCATGACTTCACGAGTTCCCACACATTCTCCTGATCCTCGGTGCTGAGAGCAGGCAGACGCTCAATCAAGTCGCAAAGCATCTCACGAGTGTGGTTTTCCCAACCAAGAGCCATTTCGATCATCTCTCGTACGAATGAAAGGGTCGGACCCCAGGTAGGAAACGGTTCTCCATATCCATGACCATCGGTACGCCATCTTGGCTTGTGGTTGTAATGGCCAGTCTTGGGGCCAGTGTCGAATTGCTCCACGCAGACTTTCCAAGCCACATTTGGAAACTTGTCAGCGATAAGCTTCATAACTGCCAAGCGCTGCTCGTGGCTCGCGGCAGTCTGAGGCATCCATGCACGAAAGATCGATCCCAGTGAACTGATAGGTTTGTTCGCCCAGTTGTCATCAATTTCAATCTCTGTGAGCCGCGCTAAGATAAGGGTAACGCGAGGCAGCGTCTCAGGATTCCATGCAAGACCTTCCAGCGCCCATAGCAAGCCAGTTCGCGCACACCCACCACCGAAAAGGCTAGTCTCAGCCGGCCGCATGAGTCCATAAGATTCCGGGGTTGCACTTTTCAGATCGTTTTCAAGAATGGTAAGAAACTCGTCAGGAGCTGCTTCCGCATAAACAGGTAAATCGCGGTTGTTCGCCTCCAAAACGCGTGTCTTGAGGGGCGTCAGTAATTCACGGACGAGACGACCGACCTCCCGCTCACAGTCGAACCTAAGACGAGTACGGAAGAGATGGTTGCCGTGTACGGCTAGCAAGACGAGCGTTTCAGCAACACCTTGTCGCAGGGCGGCGGAGAATTCGCGCGACTTTTCATAAAGGGCTGCCATCCAACGCTCGCTTTCCGGCAGGTCGAGCTTAGGGTCGTCCTCATCGAGAACTAGTCTTGCAAGGTCGAAGTAGCGCTTGAGGTCCTCTACAGTGATCCACCTTGCAATGGCGAACAGAAGATCAATCTTGGAGACGACCCCCCTGTAGGTCCCGACCGACCAGAGTGGAGCGTCGTTCAGTGCTACGAGGTGCTGACAGGTTTTCTCCAATGTCTCATAAGGCTTCACGTCGGCGAGCTCAGTCAGAGCATACTGATCAATAGAGTTCGTAGAATTCCACGTACCGACGAAAAGAAAAGGGATCAAGCTGGCAGCCGTCTCACGGTCAGCCGCCCATTCCGGTGTGCGGACCGCCGGGACGTTGGAGAGCCGTCGCCTCAGAACGGTCAGTGAGCGACCAGACTCATTGCTGTACTTCGTGATATCATCGCGTCCGTACCCCATACTTTCTAGCGATGTACGGAACGCCTCATAGTTCAGCGGCTCCAGAACCACATGTGGGTCTATATTTGTGGCGTTGCGTGGATAAACGACGATAGTATGCATTGAGCGCACGAGTGGGCCTAACTCACGCTCAACCTCACGCTTGGCTGCAACAGCGATGAAATCCTGAGAGCCTTGCGCCAGTTTTGGGAGAACGCCTGGTTCGTCAAACACGAGAACCTGGTCCCGGTATTTTACAAGCTCTTCTCCTCCGGCTTCTCCGAACAGCTGAGCGATAAATGCAAGCGCCTCGTCGGTCGAGTCCGCTGCGATCACAATGGGTTCAACAGGCTCCTTGGATAGGCGCGAGGTCATGGCCCGCTTCGCACCTACAATTGCCGGTTCGAACAAGGCTCCTGAAAGGGGTGGATCAGCGACGTTGGCCCAGTCAGACCAACATATGTTGAGTGCGCGCACGCCGCTTGAAGGGCGAAGTGTCTCGTTTGCGAACCATGCCTGACCTGCGATGGATTGTTCAAGCCATTGCTCCAGGTCGCTGGAGTCGTAGACGCGGACATCTTTCCAGAGACCCTTTTCTTTGTTCTTATTAATCCAGTTGGACTTTCCTGACCACCGGCGCGTCGTGACAAATACAAACGTTGTTTGGTCGCGTTCGCCCTTGGCGCTGGCCTTCACACTCTTGGCAAAGTCTCTGTCAGCCTTACCCTTGATGTCGGTGTTAGTGCCGAACTCCCAACCTGACAGGCCGTCGGGAATCCATGGCGTTCCCTGTGAGGCTTCGATGTAGCCATCCCAGCCCGGGCGCTGCGCGTCATCATTCCCTGGGAAATCGACTTTCTTCAAACCTACACCTGTGGAATTGACCAGCGTGCGAAGCAGCACTGAGAGGCGGATCCGTGCGGCGATGTTTGGCGACGCCCACGCCTCGATGTCGTTCGCCTTAATACTAAGGAATGGCGGCACGTATCGCTTAGCATTCATGGGTGTACCTTTTGCCTTCGCCTGAGCTGCGTCATAAACTGCCTGCTTGTCAAGAAGTTCATGTGCAGGGATGCCGAAAGCGCGCTCAATGCGGGCCGCCATGTCGGATGTTGTTGTTACTTTGCCGTTCAGGAAATTTGATAGAGCAGGCCTACCGACTCCCACGACTTTAGCCGCAGCTGTCACCGACATCTTCTTTGGGGCCAAGGCGACATTACGGACATACTGGCCGGGATGAATGGGAGTAGCTATCGGCGTGGCAGCCTTGGGCTTTATGGCACCAGTTTTCTTTGACATCGCGGCCTCCAGTAATTGAAAATACCATATCATATTGTGTAGCGCAACAGAATACGGAAACATCAAGAGATAATGGGAGAGCCACTTTGAGATGGACGTCACGTAGCGGACGTTGCGGCTTTAAAGGCCCTCACCTCAACGGCCATACACCATCTTCCTCCAGCAAGGGATGAGCGACTATAAGGCCGTCCAATCTTTGACTTTCAATCCAGGCACGGGGTTGAAATCGCGCATATTCCGGGTAAGCACTGTCATGTCACGTGAGAAGGCAGAGGTGACGATAGAAAAACGGGAGCCCTAAAAAAAGCTCTGCCCCGGGCGCATGCAAAGTAGAGGCGGGTCCGGGGCGTACTTGTTCAGTGTAAGCGGAGAACAATCATTGGCCCAGGATTTTCCCTATACACCTACCATCCTCGCAGCTTTGGAAGGTACTGTTTCAACGGAGCGCCTATCTCCATACCGAGACGCAACCGCAGGGGCTAGGCCGGGGTCAACTCAAAGCGTTTGACCTTGATCTTCCCGGCCTGCTTTTGCACCTGCCAGAGATCATACTGCATTTGCTGCCGCAGCCAGCTTTCCGCACTCCCGCCAAAAGCCTTTTCTAATCGAACGGCCATACTCGGAGAAATACTGCTATGGCCGTTCAGCAGTTCAGACAGGGCTTTCCGCGAGACCCCCAGACCTTTCGCCGCCGCCGTCACCGTCAGGCCCAAAGGTTCCAAGCACAGTTCCCGGATCGTTTCGCCAGGGTGGGGAGGATTATGCATTGCCATGGTCTTTTACTCCTAGTGATAATCGATCAAATCGACGGCGCCGGGGGTGTCATCTTCAAAGCGGAACACCACCCGCCAGTTCCCCGATACCTCGACCGCCCAAAATCCGTCCCACTCCCCCTTGAGCGGGTGGAGCCGTAATCCTGGATGGTCCATATCCTGGGGCCGTGTACTGGCGTCCAAGCGCGCCAGGATAGCCCGCAAACGTTTCACCCATTGGGAATTCAACCCGGCAGTTTTACCCGTCCGGTAAAGCTGCCGTAATCCCTTATGGCGAAAGCTGCGAATCATGGCTCAGTGTAACCCGTCACGTATCGGGTGTCAAAAGAAAGGGGAGAAAAGGCAGTTTGTTCCTCGTCCAATCCAGGCTATGTTCGCGGCTCACTGGTCGGTCCAAACCTCACAGAGGCTAAGATGGACCCATCTGCCTTGGAGTGATGTATGCCTCCCCCGTTGTTGTTTTCGGCGTTCGTCATGAACACCACGTCTCACATCCTGCATGGCGTGTGGCGCCGACCCGATGCGCGTCAGATCGAATTCAACTCCCTGGAGCTGTGGGTCAACCTGGCCAAGGAACTGGAGGCGGGGCTGTTCGATGTTATTTTTTTGCTTAGGCTCCCACCGACCCACCCAGCGACGGCATACCGCAACGCCTTTCGGTAGCAGTGCAGCCAGACAGCACTCGCTGTCCCGCTTGACTTCTCCGCGAAATATCCGTGAAGTGTCTCAAATGATAACGGCGAGGCGGGGTATATGAAAATCGGTCCAAGGAGGGCGATCATGAGTCGTAACGGAACGATTAGTAACACAGCACTGCGGAAGCAACTGAACCATCCGATCATTGACGCCGATGGACACTGGCTGGAGTTTGGGCCGTTGGTCGAGGAACGGCTACGAAAGATTGGTGGGGACGTGGCCGCGGAGGGGTTCTCATTACGCCCCGCGCTGGTCGACCAACAGCTCTCGATGTCGGTGGCTGAGCGGCGCCGGCGCCGGATCGGGCAGCAGGGTTTCTGGGGATTTCCGACCAAGAATACGCGTGACCGCGCCACCGGGTTTATACCGCAGTTGCTGTATGAACGCATGGATGAACTCGGTTTCGACTTTTCGGTCATGTATCCGACCATAGGTCTGTCACTCCCCACGATTGCCGATGACGAGATGCGGCGGACGACCTGCCGCGCATTCAATACGTTTAGCGCGGATTACTTTCGAGACTTCTCGGACCGGTTGACGCCGGTGGCCGTGATTCCGATGCACACGCCGGAAGAAGCCATTGCAGAACTCGAACATGTGAAGCACCAACTGGGATTAAAAGTCGTCATGCTGGGCAGTATGATTCGACGGCAGATCCCCGCTCTTGCAGAGGAACATCCCAGCGCAGCAGGCGTTGCCGCCTGGTACGATGTTTTCGGACTCGACAGCGAATATGATTATGATCCTGTGTGGGCAAAGTGTGTCGAGTTAGGCTTCTCGCCGACCTTCCATGCCGGTAGCAAAGGCTATGGCTTGCGCGTCTCACCCTCGAACTTTTGCTACAACCATATTGGCCATTTTGCGGCCGCAGGTGAAGCGGTGTGTAAAGCGCTCTTTTTGGGCGGCGTGACCCGCCGGTTTCCAACACTCAAGTTTGGTTTTCTGGAAGGCGGCGTAGGCTGGGCGTGTCAGCTGTACGTTGATCTGATCGAGCACTGGGAGAAGCGTAATGTGGACGCCTTGGAGGAAGTCAGGCCAGAAAACCTCGATGTGGATTTGCTGCGGCAGTTGGCTGAATCGTACGGAAGTCAAGAAATCGTCGAGGCGTTAACAGAGAGTGAATCGCCCCTGGACACGGTAACGCAGCCGTATGGTCCCGAGACGGGTGGTATCGAGAATCTGGATGATTACGCAGCGTGCCAGATCGACAAGAAGCAGGACTTCCACGATCTGTTTGCCAAGAATTTTTATTTCGGCTGTGAGGCGGATGACAAAATGAACGCCG
>JAJDZM010000058.1 GCA_022824615.1 Candidatus Binatia bacterium
TGAATAAGCTTCTTCACCTCAAGTCCCAGAATTGAGTTGCTGGGTCTGTGTCGCAACACGATATCGGGTGTTGTCAATTTCCCCGCCTGGAAGACTTCGATATCTGGAAGAGCATGCTTGATCGCCTCCCCTACCCAAGAATCGAAGGGGTCATCCTGAACCGTTCCGACCAATGCGGGAGGCCGTAGGGAAATTGGGATAACTCCTTGTACTATCCTCGCAGATAGCTCCGCATATACTCGTTCGACAATCTGTAGGGTATTCATGAGTATCGAATTCTGCCGCGCTCAGCCGCCCTGCATCCCTGTTACCGACCGTTCGCAGCATGGAGCGCACTGCGGATTGTCACTCCCTCACGGGTCAGGGCCTCCCGCAGGGCCCGCAGTATCTCCGGAGCCTGCATCAACTCGCCCGATATGGCAATGCTTTCTGCATCAAGCGTGAGTTCTTTGCCACCCGTAGTCGTGACCTTCCCCTCGGTGACAACGCGCATAACGAGTCGTACCGCTTCTTCCACACTGTCCTCGCCGTGCCCGTACGTCAGGTCTCCGTCATCCTTATACCCTAATCCTGGGTAGAACTCTTTGACGACCCGCATCCCCAGTTGCTCGGCGACTTCCAGTACGGGATAGCGCGGAAGCGCTGGTAGGTAGGCCACGATGTCCGGGTTCACCGCTTGAAATCCCTCAAGCATCGCTCGGGCATTCTCCTCGCTGAGTTGCGCCCACACGTAAAACGCACTATGCGGCTTGGCCGCCTCAAGCCGCAACCCTGCTGCTTCGGCAAAGGCTTTCAGCGCCCCGAGTTGATACACAACATAATCCTTGCCCTCTTGGGGAGTGATGTACATGAGTCTTCGACCGAAACCCAGCATGTCGGGAAAGCCCGGATGGCCCCCAACTGTCACACCGTACTTCTTGGCACTCTCGACAGAGCGCCGAACCCAGCTTGGATCACCGGCGTGAAAGCCACACGCGATATTGGCGTGGCTAATCCCCTGCATCACCTCCTCAGGCCGTCCCAGCACATAGTTCCCAAAGGATTCACCCACATCGCTGTTGAGATCAATCCAAGTTCTCGTGGTGCTCATACGCAAACCTCCTCGTCTATCTTAAAAAAATCGGATGTTCCGTTTTGTCACGTCCGCCCGCACTCTCTACGCCGTCTGACCAGGGCTAAAATGGGGTATGACGTAGCGGCCGATGAGTCTGAGCGAATCCATAATCTGCTGATGTGGCAGCCGGCCGAACTGCACCAGACAAATCGCCTGGTTGATCCCCATTTTGTACCAGGGCTCAAGTTTTCGGATGCAGCGTTCGGGGTCGCCGACGATCACGGCCGGATGTTCCAAAAGTTCATCGTCCGAGGCCTCCTGCGGTGGCCGACTCAGATCGAACATGTCTTTCAGATAGCTGTAGCTCTTCGTGTCCGCCTGAACGAGCGTCACGAAGAGTTCTTCTATCTTGTGAAAAAACCAACGGGCTGCGTCGAGGCTAATCTTCAGGCTTTCCTGGTCCGTGCTACAGTTGACGACCAAGAACTGAGCAAACTCGTTTTTCACAAAGTGGCCCACAGGCTGAGCGTGTGCGACGGCCTTACGATACAGGCTGAAACTGCGGTGTGCTTGCTCCCAGGCAAAGTTGAAACACAAGGCTCCGAGCCCCCGCTCACCAGCCGTTTCAAAGGACGTTGGGCCGGTCGCCGCCATCCACAGTGGCGGATGAGGCTTCTGGACAGGTTTAGGGATGACACTGCGCGGCGGGATTTTGAGCCGTTTGCCGGCATGTTCGAGTGGATCTGTTGTCCATGCCTTGACAATGACCTCAAGCCCCTCCTCGCACATCTCGCGGGTCTCCTCCGGGTCGATCTGGAAGCCCCCGAGTTCAACCTCGGTGACAGAACGGCCCGAGCCAAACTCTAGGCGTCCGTTGGAGACGATATCCAGTGCGGCGGCCCGCTCCGCCGCTCGGATAGGATGATTGTAGGGAAAGGGAAGGAGTGCGACGCCGTGTCCGAGTCGAACGTTTTTCGTGCGTTGGCTCAGGGCTGAGAGAAACACCTCGGGGGCTGACGAATGCGAGTACTCGACGAGGAAATGGTGCTCCACCTCCCAAACCGTATCGAAACCAAGCTCATCGGCAAGTTGCGCCTGAGCCAGCGCCTCCCAATAGATCTCGTATTCCGTTCGAGACGTCCAGGGTTTGGGCATCTCAAGCTCGTAAATCAGAGAAAATTTCACGAGCGATTCCTCCTTCGCGGGTCTATCACGGCAGTCTCAGGATACTTGCACGCTAAGGACATCCGGCGCAATCGAAAAGTGACCCTAGCTCGATGTGAACCGGCAAGACCGAAGTTACTCGAACTCCGAAGCTCCGGTTGCGGGCGGATCTTCGTTCCACCACTCCCGGAACACACGACACCGGCCACTCTCGGTCAACGTGATCAGAAAGATCCCTTCCATTCTGACGGATTGGCCCGTCTGTACGGATTCCATCGATGACCACCAGCGCGCGACGTACCGTCCGTCTCCGGTCATCGCCAGGGGCTCATAACCAAACGCAATCCCGCTCTGGTTCTTCTGGGTAGCGGTCTCCCAGGCGCGTCGGATCGCCGGCTGACCTGTGATCGGCTCGGCGAACGGACCCCAGACGTAGGTCCCGTCCTCGGTGAAGAGGGCTGCCGCAGCATCCGGGTCCTGGTTCTCCCAGGCTTTGCCGTAGGCGTCGAGCCAAGTGTTGAGCGCCTCGAAACCCATAGGAACCTCCTTTCCTCTTTTTACACGGTTGAAGCTCATACATAGCGCCCAACGGCGGATTGTCCAGAGGCGGCATACGTCTGGTCGTCTACGTGGCTTGACAGCAGCATGATAAGCATTCCACAGTTGGAGCCACGCGCCGCGAGGCGCATTCTTGGGGGGACTGACCATGCGAGAGTTTTTAACCCTTGGCAAAAGCAAAGCCGTATTGGGCATGATTCATCTGCAACCGCTACCCGGCACCCTGTTTTACCAGGACGGCAGTTTCAACCAGACCCTTGAGACCGCGGTGGAATCGGCCCGCGCCCTCTACCGTGGCGGGGCGGACGGTTGTCTGGTACAGACCGTCGATCGCATTTACAGCGCGAAAGACGAATCCGATCCGGCGCGTACAACCGCCATGGGATTGATTGTGCATGCCATTGTCCAGGCTACGGGCGCAGACTTTCAGGTCGGGGTACAGTTGATGCGGAATGCGCTCAAAGCCTCGTTAGCAGTAGCAAAGGTGGCGGGGGGCAGTTTTATTCGGGCCGGCGCGCTGGTGGGCACGACGCTGACCGCGCACGGCATGGTCGAAGCGAATCCGCTCGACGTGATGGAGTATCGCAAAAAGATTGATGCCTGGAATGTCAAGGTCATTGCGGAAGTCGACTCCATGCAATTCAAATGGTTTGGCGAGCCAAAGCCGACCGCGGAGATCGCCCGGAGCGCCAAATATGTGGGGGCGGATGCGGTGTCGTTGGGCGCTCCCGACGAAAACAGAACGCTGGAGATGATCGCCTCGGTACGGAAAGCCGTGCCGGACCTGCCCATCATTTTAGCGGGCTACACCAACCACGATAACGCGGCACGGTTACTGGCCGCGGCGGACGGAGCATTTGTCGGCACCTGCCTGGAACGCGGCGGCTGGGGCGGACAGATTGATGCCGAGCGGGTGAAGACCTATGTAGACATCGTGCGAGGACTGGAAGGAAAGGGGTAGAATGATGGAGCCACTCAAACCGGAGGTGATGTTCGGGCAGGTCGCAGGCTTAGCAGACGATTTACGACAGTTGACCCGCCCGTTTGAGCAGCAGGTGCGGGCGGTCCTCACGCCATCGGAATGGAAGGCGGCGAAAAAAATCTATCTCACCGGAGACGGGGATTCCTACCATGCCTCATGTGCCGCTGAGATGGCCTTTCAGGCGATTGCCGACGTGGCCTGCGAACCGCTGAGCGCCCAACGTTTTCTGGATTATGGCGCAGCCTGGATGCGCCCCGCTGCGCCGTCGCAGACCCTGGTGATTGCCACCTCGGCCTCAGGCGGTACCGAGCGCGTCGTGCAAGCGATTGAACGTGCTAAGGAGTACGGCGCACTCACCGTGGCCTTAACCGGAACACCCAACAGCGCGGTCACGCAGGTGGCGGACCGGAGCGTCGTGGTCGAACTGCCCCATAAAGAACGCTCTCCAGGGATTCGCACCTACCAGGCCAGCCTGGTAGGCATGCTGTTGGTGGCGATGCAGTTGGGTGAACGGCAAGGCAGGCACGCGCAAGAAGAAACAGACCGTCTGCGCCAAGAGCTCATCGCGCTCGCCGACGTCGTGGACGCGACCACGAACACGATTCAGGCAGGCTGCCGAGAGGTAGCGGAGCTGATTGCCGCGAGCCCCATTGTGGTCATGCTGGGCAGTGGGCCGAGTTATGGCACCGCCCTCTACAGCGCGGCAAAGCTGGTCGAAGCCGCGGGTGTTTTTACGATGGGGCAGGACTTGGAAGAGTGGTGGCATGTCGAACGCTTTGCCTACCCGGTGGACATGCCGGTTTTTGTGATCGCCCCGCCGGGTCGCTCTCACTGGCGGGCACAGAGCGTGGCGGCAACGGCGCGCGGCTTGGGTCGACGGGTCATTGCCGTGACGCACAGGGACGATACCGAGGTCACCCGCCATACTCACATGGTGTTACCCGTCCAGGGCGAGGTGCGCGAGGAGTTTTCGCCTCTGCTCTACCACCTCTTTGCCAGCTATGTGTCGGCCCATGTCGCCGAGCGTTTAGGTCGCTCCCCCTTCCAAGGCGACCGACCCGAATTGCTCCGGTCGGTAAACGAGTACTTCGCCAGCCAGCGACAGGATGCGGGGGACTAGGCGGCTCACCAGGCTAGCAAAGCGTTATCGGGTCTGCATCTTCACTCCGCCGCACACGCAGCGGCCAGACTCGATAGGGCTACCCGTCGGCGGGCTTCACGGATGTCGTGCCGGTCGAACCCGTTGGTCAGAAAGCCGAACGAGATACCCGTTGCCGGATCAGCCCAGCCGCTCTGGCCGCCAAAGCCCGGATGGCCGAACGACTCCGCGGAATTGGTACGCCCGAAGCCGCGCATATTGGCCTTGCCATCTCCACCGGCAACAGCAATCCCCAAGGCCCGATTGGCCCGGTGGCCGAGAAAGGGATCGCGCAGCTCTCCGGTGCGGACGCGCCGCGCCTCTTTCAGCATGTCGGGCTGCCAGACCGGCGTCCCGTCGTGGGCGCGGCCGTCGTTCAGCAATGCCTGATAGAATAAGGCGATATCACCAGCCGTGGTAATGCAGCCGGCCGACGGCGACCCGGCTTCTCGGGTGACCGTTTCGTTCAACTCCAACACCCCGTCTTCATTGATGGCATTGGTCGTGGCGTTAAAACCTTTGACCCCCATTTTTTCATACTCTTCGGCGGTCGGGGCGGCGCCCACCCACTCCACATCGGCGACATCGGCGTTCCCGGAGGGCGGCAGCCCGAAGCGCAAATCGGGCAGCCCCAGCGGCTCGGCAATCCGCATCCGCACAAACTCGCTCAGGCGCTGACCGCTGAGGCGTTCGACAATAGCGGCGATCGGCCAGAAATTCGCCGACACATGATAGACGAACTTCTCGCCCGGCGTATGATCCAGCTTCCACTGGGCAAAGCGATTTAAGCGCTTGTCGTGATCGGCCCATTCTTTTTGCCAGTGCGGGGCATAGGGAATGGCCGACGTGTGAATGAGCAACTGCTCAACCGTCACCACGTCTTTGCCGTTCGTCCCGAACTCGGGGATATACTCGACCACACGATCTTCGGGGCGGAGTTGGCCCTCTTGCATGAGAATCCAGGCCGAGGCTGAGGTGAACGCCTTGGTCGAAGACATAATGACGAATCTGGTGTCATCCATCGCCGGTTTTTCCGTCCCGCCCTGGACCGCCTTGCCAAAGGTCTGCATGGCACCGATCTTTCCATTGCGTGCAATCGCAACCTGGGTGGCCGGCAGCAGGCCGGATTTGACCTCTCGCTCCGCCCGTTCAAACAGGGCCTGGACTTTTTCCGGGTCGAGACCGACCTCTTCAAGATTCTGGGCAAAAAAGTGTGCGGCTGGCATATGACTTCCCCTCCTGATTCTCGATTTCCGGCTTCCTCCCTTGAATTCCCTCCTCCTCCTTGCCACTTTATGGGGTTCAGATCAAGACAAATAAGGAAACCCATGCCCTCAGAACTCATTCTGCATCACTACGATTTCTCTAACTATTCTGAAAAAGTCCGTCTCGTTCTGGGTCTCAAGGGTCTGGCCTGGCGCTCGGTCGAGATTCCCCCTACCCTGCCCAAGCCGGACTATATCCCCCTCACCGGCGGCTACCGTCGAGCGCCAGCCCTCCAGATTGGCGCCGACGTTTTTTGTGATACCGCACGGATTATCGAAGAACTTGAGCGTCGTTTTCCACAGCCTACGCTCTATCCGGGACCGGACCCAATCGCCCAACGGGCATTTATTGCCGGTCTGGAGCGCTGGACGGACGCGACCCTGACACGCAATACCATCAATTATATTTCTTGCGAACATGCCGACGCTGATCGTTTCACCCCGGAATTTCTG
>JAJDZM010000062.1 GCA_022824615.1 Candidatus Binatia bacterium
GATTCCCTAGGGACCCTGGGAGGAGGAGAGGGGGACTCCTCCCGCTGCTACTGTAAGAATGCCTGCTCGGGCGAGAACGGTTCCTCAGCCCGTTCTCGCCAGTGGACTGCGCGGGCAGCATATTCTTCGGCCATACGAACAGAGGCCAGGTTCGGGCGCATGGCCAGCAGCAAATAGTGGAAAGCAATACTGCGGGCGGTCTGAGCCGATGGGGAACGCTGATAGCGCTCTTCCAGCCATACGGCTGCCGATAGGAAGACTTGGAAAGGAACGAGGTTCGCTTGGTGACGAAGTTGCCAGGCTTCAGCAGTGAACGGATCGCGGAACATTCTATCCTCCGATGAAACGGATACCCGAGTGCGTTTTGTGCTGGGCTCTGGGTTGGGACCGCGGGCCGCTGTATGCTCAGGGAAGGTTGTTCAGTGTTTTGTTACAGCATCGTCGATTGTCGCAGTTCTCTAATGTTGCGTGCGTGAGTTCCAATGGGACCTGGTTTCCAAGATATGTCGTTCTGCCGCGTGGACGACCTGCACCAGGTCCACAAAATGTTCCTTACGGAACGAAATGCAGGTGTGTCCAACCTGAAGAAAGACATGACCCTCCGGGCATATACGTGCCGTAATACCGGCCTCATTGGTAATGACCTTCGCAAATTGATCCTGTAGGGCTTGCCTGCCTTTCTCATTGTCTCTCATATATCTCTCCCTTCCTTTTTGTCTGTTTACTTGTCTTGGTCATGCGCCCGTTATCCGGGCTATAGGGCGTTATTCGGGTCATATTGAAAGTGAATTTCAAAATCAATTCTTCAATAAAATCAATAATTTAGAGTTGACAAGGGTCATCCGAATGTGTATAGTGTACTCATCGTTGGTTGATTAATTCTCGTAACCAAGGAGGTCTCTCATGGATACCCAGAAAGTTATTGCCGCATTGAATAAAGCCGTTACCCTTGAACACGCCGCGACCCTCCAATACCAGCAGCACGCTCTCTTAGTGAACGGTCTGTGGCGTAAGGTCTTTGCTGATTTCTTTGAGGGCCAAAGCAAGACCGCGCTTTCCCATGCCCATACGTTTGGCCAAAAGATTGTTTCCCTGGGTGGTGTCCCTTCAGTTGAGATTGGGACGACGGTGCACCAGTCCACTGATCTTGAAGAAATGTTGCAGCAAGACCTGGCGCTCGAAAAAGAAGCCATGCAGGCGTATCTGGAAGCCCATGCGCTGGCCGAAGGCAATGTCGCGCTGCGCTCCATGCTTGAGAACCATATCGAAGGCGAGCAGGAGGACATTGAAGAATTGGAGATGTACCTGGGCATGGTGAAAACGAAAAATGTTGAGCCTGAGGTCACGCTCCGTCGGGTGAAATGACCCCTGCCTCGCTTGGTGTTTTCGTGGGCGGTCGCTTCATCGGGGCCGCCCATTTTTTTGTCTGGATTCGCATTGTCCTACTGCGGTTTGGGCGACCGCATCGTGACCGTCCGCCATGTCGAAGCAGTTTTCCAGGGAATGATAACAACCCGCTTACAGCGTCGACACTTGAGCTCTATGCCATCAGCGTGTTGCTTGGCTAACAGACTCCCGCACGGACATCGACATTCATAAGCAATGTGAACATCAGTAATAGACTTGGAAGTCTGTCCTGTTTCGTTCATAGATGAAATTGAGAATCAATTTCAATTGTCAATACCCTGATATTGAGGTTTATCGGTAGCATATAGCAGCGTCGTTGCGCGCAGGAGAAGGAATCGATACTATTGGCAGCCCGCATTAATACGGAGAGGTGGCCGAGTGGTCGAAGGCGCTCGCCTGCTAAGCGAGTGTACGTTTTATCGCGTACCGAGGGTTCGAATCCCTCCCTCTCCGCTCCGGTCGACGTTGCAGTTCCCTTCTCGTGTGTGGTAAGAAGGGGGTTCTGCTGAATCGCTCCCGTGTTTAGTTTTCCTGCCTACGCGCCCTTAGCTCAGTCCGGATAGAGCGGCAGACTACGAATCTGTAGGTCGGAGGTTCGAATCCTCCAGGGCGCGCTCTCTTTTCCTTCTGACAATATTCGGCTCTATGCGTTGTGGTGGCAATTAGAAACACTGTCACCCTTGCGCTTTCGTCCTTTTTCATATTTACAAACCGAAGGGGAAGAAAAATGATCCGACAGAAAGGGGGACGCATGGTTTATGAGAAGCGAGGAATTGTCGCTGGTATGGCGTTGCTGTTCTTGTGCGTAGCCGGAGCAGCCTATGGAGATGATTTGGATGATGTGGAGGCTGCCTTTAATGCAGACATGAAGCGTTTTAATGCCAAGGATGCTTCGGCTTTTTCGACGGCCGCGCATGATGATGTTGTGCTGTTCGGTATGTTGTCTCCCTTTGCCGTTAGGGGCAAAGTCGCCATCACAGACATGCTGGAAGGATTCTTTGCCGATAGCGAACGTGTGACCTTGACTCCGATCAATCCCGAATTCCGCGTTATCGGCGCGAGTGCCTTGGCCTGGGGACATTTTACGAATACCGAGGTCCCAGCCGTCGGGCCGCGCGAGGTAATCCATGGTCGATACACATTCACCTACGCAAAAAGAGAGGGGAAATGGGTCCTGGTCGGGCTGCATTTCTCTCCACTCGGGGTCGAAGAGTAAAGGGGGGGTGCAATGAGAAACCGGGAAAGAAAGGCTATGAGTTGGAGTTGCGTGCTTGTTGCAACCGTTGTATTGGCGTTTGGGAGTATCGCCTCGGAGAGCGCTGCCCAGCAGACGCGGGATGCCCTGATCCAGAGCTTTGGAGAGGAGATACAGGCCATTAACGGGAAAGACCTCAACGACGTGATGTCCCATGTCCACGAGGAGGTTGTCTTGTTTGGGTTATATTCACCGTTTCCTGCTGTCGGGAAGGCGGCCTTTCGCCAGGCCGTGCAAGACTACTTTGACTCCTTTGAAGAGGCGAACCTCGACCCGGCGCATGAAGAATATATGGTCATCGGAGAGACCGGAGTTGCCTGGGGGCTCTATCAACTGACGACCAAGCCGAAGGGCGGTATGGAGCAGACGGTGAACGGGCAGTACATGTTTACGTATGCGCGGCCTTCGGGACAATGGCAGATTGTAAGCTGGCACTTCTCTCCGCTTCCTGGAGGGAACTAAATCAAACCATTGGTTGTCCGTATAGGTTAAACCGATGTCGGCGGTGTGCTCTTTCCATCCCGAACGGGGTGTGGTAGGGGTGGCCGTTCTGTATACAAAAGGAAAGGAGACACTGCTTTGGCAGAGACACAATGGGAGGAAAAGAAGGTTAAAGTCGGGGATGCCGAGTTGACCGTTATTGAGGGCGGTTCCGGCAGCCCCTTAGTTGTTCTGCATGAAGAACTCGGCCACCCTGGGATTACGAACTGGCATAACGAATTGGCTCGGGACCACACGGTCATGATCCCCTTATATCCGGGGTTCGGTCAGACCGAGCGCGTCGAGTGGGTGAGTAATATCCGTGACTTGGCTGGCTTATACGGTCGTGTACTCCGAGAACAGAATCTCGCGCCGGCAAATGTGATCGGCTTTTCCTTGGGGGGTTGGATCGCGGCTGAGATGGCAGCCTGCAATGCTGCCCAGTTTCGACGTATGGTGCTCGTGGCGCCTTTTGGCGTGCGCCCGCCGGAGGGATATATTGCGGACATGTTCCAGGTAACGGCCAAGGCCTACCTGGACGCGAGTGTCAAGGATATTGAGGGCACACCAGAGTTTGCCAAGCTGTACGGCGGCGAGCCCACGCCAGAGCAGTTCGAGGCATGGGAAGATGCACGGGCTGAAAGCGCCCGCATTGCCTGGGCGCCGTATATGTTCAACCCCAGTCTGGGTCCCCTGCTTGAGTGCGGCGATGAAGTCCAGACGCTGATTATCTGGGGCCAAGACGACCAAATTGCTCCGGTGAGCGCGGCCGCGGTCTATCAGCAGTCCATTGCCGGCTCCGAACTGCTCGTGTTGGAGGGGTGTGGACATCGCCCCGAGGTTGAGCAGACGGATACGTTTGTTGAGAAGGTCCGCAGTTTTCTGGCCTAAGTTGAACCGGGGTACGGCCTGCCGTGCCCCGGCTTCTATCGATACGAAGTATATTCCCGACCAAACGCTTCCCGGGCGACAATACCTTTCATAATTTCCGGCGTTCCGTCGCCGATTTCGAGCCCCACCACATCCCGCCAGCGCTGTTCGAGCGGGGATTCCATATTATAGCCATAGTGCCCATGTAAGATCATACAGGCATGAATGGCCTCGGCCGCTGACTTCGGGCCAAACCATTTGACCATGGCTGCTTCCGAGGTGTGTTTGCGTCCCTGATCTTTGAGCCACAGACATTTATACGATAAAACCCGGGCGGACTCTAACAGCGTCAGATGTTCGGCGATTTGGAAGGCAACCCCTTCAAACGTTGCCAGCGGTTTGCCGAACACCTCCCGGCCTTTTGTATATTCAATTGTTTCGTCAAGAGACTGCTGAGCCGCCCCAATACACGCCAGGGCAATGATCGCCCGGTTGAAATCAAAGGCGATCATTGCCTGGTAAAAGCCCTTGCCCGGCTCGCCCACCATATTACGTGCAGGAACCCGGACTTCGTCGAAAAAGAGAGACCCGCGTTGGGTCAATCGCTCTCCGGCCGCAAAATAGGGTTGGCGGGTGACGCCGGGAGTGTCGAGCGGAACCAGAAAGGCCGAGATGCCGCGGGCGCCGGCGTCTCCGGTCCGGGCAAAGACAATGCACGCGTCTGCATACCCGGCAAAAGTGATGGACGCCTTTTCGCCGATAATGATGTAGTCGTCGCCCATTTTCTCTGCCCGGGTCGTGATATTGGCCGCATCCGAGCCTGCCCCCGGCTCTGTCAGACCAAAGGCGATGACCGCCTCGCCAGCCGCGTGCCGGGTCAGCCATTCTGCCTGGACTTCCGGGTGGGCAAAGTCCGCCAACAGTTCAGAGGCAATAAGTCCAAGCTGAATATAGAGACTATAGTTGAAGTCCCCCCGGGACAGCTCCTCGGCCATCAAGCCGCAGGTCACATAGTCGGCCATCAACCCACCAAACTGTTCCGGGACCCGCAGGCCGAAAACACCGAGTTCAGCGGCTTCTTTGATGAGGGCACGTGAAATGACCTCGCCCCGGTCCCAGCGGTGATAGTTGGGTGCCAGCTTGTCTTTGGCGTACTGACGGAGGGTCTGTTGCAGCAAGAGCTGGTCTTCTGAAAAGGCAAAATCCATAGCGATATCCTTGGGCTGTCAGACATTCCGTCACATGGTACGGACCGGAGCAGAGCCGTGCAAGGCGTGGTGGGGCGACGAACCTAAGACAGGCGAGAGGATGAGTGTTGCGGCGGACAATGGGCCGCACGTTTGAACCGCCGGATGTGATACAGCAGGACCGCCACCGTCAGCCAGAACACCTGCACCCCGATAGCTGCGGCCCAGAGAAACCACGCTAATTGTTGAAATACCGCACACAGGAAAATTAACAGCGAATAGTCACGACTCGCTACGCCGAATACCATTCTGTGTAACAGCCGAGCCTGCCAGGTTTGCTGGTACGGACCTGGAACGACCGTTCGGTCCGCCACAACGACACAGGCGAAAGACAACACGATTCCTCCGACCATGAGGCCGACAAGAACAAATGGCGCCGGCGTCCCGCCCTGGGTCCAGACTGCCAAGCCCAGGCCGACGAAGGTGGCAATATGAACGACGGTATCGAGCGTAATATCGAGCCAGGCACCCAACCGGGATTCGAGAAACTTCATCCGGGCGACTTCCCCATCACAGCAGTCAAGCACGGCGGAGAGCTGCAAGAGGAGGGCGCCAAAAACAGGCCCCCAATAGTCGGCCTGAAAGAAACAGGCCGCGCCGAAGAGGCCAATCAGGCAGGACAGCACTGTAATCTGGTTCGGAGTCAGGGCCGTCCGTAAAAGAAAATGCGTCAAAGAACGAGAGAGTTTGCGATTAAGATAGGTATCGACCAGACCGTCCTTGGGATTATCGAGCGAGGCGAGGAGGACCGATGCCGCGCGCCGCAGGGAAGTCGAATCAGTCAACTGATAGAGAAGGTGAGGGGGAGCCGAAACGCTCCTGAGCGGTGTCTGAGGTTGAACGGCCAGAGCCGCTGTCCCAGTCCTGACTATCGTTTCCTGGACAGGAAGACCGAAGGCGGCGTCCGGTTGTGGGCCGAGTACCAATGCGGACATGCCATCACCCGTTTCGACGCTCACTGTCTCGCCAGGTTGAGCAGCCCGGTCGAGGTCAAATACCAGATCTGGGGCAAAGAGCGTGGTGAGCGAATAGTAGAGACAGTGCTCCTCGGTGACGGTCTGGGCCGGTGCGGGTTGAGCGGAGGGATCATCAGCCGGCTGCGTCCAGACGACTTGAGTCGTGAGGCGTTTGTCGTCGCACAGGTCGCGTTGCAATTCTTCCCGCCGGGCGGGCTGGACTTCCGACCGCGCATCCATAACCAGATAGCACGTTTTTGCCCCGACACGTTGGGCATTGAGGATGGCGCGTTTGAGAAGAGACACTCCCCCCAGCAGAGCCAAGGGGTCGGGACCTGTCGCAGGAATAAAAATACAGGCTGTGGTAATCATTTGCGCTGCTTCCGGGTGGGACCTATTTTTACTCACCCCAGACTTCAGAGATTGTATAAGCTTTCTCCTATCATGAAAATCGCCCAGTTCACGATGCAGACCCCCGAGTCTTCTTCCGGTCAACTGCTGCTCGACAGTCCTCTTGTGCCTCAGAAAGACGTTTGGTGTAATACCCGGACCGCATGGAAAAGGAGAGGCTATGGACTTCAGCTATACGCCTGAAGAAGAGCAATTTCGCCAGGAGGTCCGCTCCTGGCTGGAAGCCCATATACCGACCGATTTACGGGCCGGAAAAGACGACGACCTCAGCATCGACGAACGCTGGGAGCGGCGCAAGGACTGGCATAAAACACTACACGCCGGAGGCTGGATTGGCCTGTGGTGGCCGCAGGAATACGGCGGCCGGGGAGCGTCGGTCAGTGAACAGGCGATTTTCAACGAAGAGCTGGCGCGCGCCCAAGTACCCGGTGGGATCAATATGAGCGGGGTCACCATGCTGGGGCCGACGCTGATGCACTGGGGGACGGAGGACCAAAAGCAGCGCTTCCTGCCCAAAATCCTGCCGGCCGAAGATCTGTGGTGTCAGGGCTACTCCGAGCCGGGCTCGGGTTCGGACCTGGCCTCTCTACAGACGCGCGCGGTGGAAGACGGCGATCATTTTGTGGTGAACGGTCAGAAGGTATGGACAAGCTGGGCGCAACACTCGGACTGGTGTTTTTTGCTGGTCCGGACTGACCCGGACGCGCCCAAGCATAATGGCATCAGCTATCTGCTGGTTGATATGCGCAGTCCTGGTATTACTGTCCGACCGCTCGTCCAGATGAATGGCGATGCCGAGTTTAACGAAGTCTTTTTCGAAGACGTCCGAGTACCCAAAGCGAACATGGTTGGCGAAAAAAACCGTGGCTGGATGGTAGCGATTACCACCCTGATGTTTGAACGCGTGGCCACCAGCAGTTACTACCGGGTGGAGACGCTCCTGCCCCAACTGTACGACCTGGCGCACCGGCTGGAACGCGATGGCAGGCCGGCCAGCGAAAACGCCGCCGTGCGCCAGCAACTCGCCCAGTTTGCCATAGAAGCGGCAGCCATAAAGTATAATGAGCTGCGGCGGCTCACGCGTCAGATAAAGGGCCAGCCGCCGGGCCCGGAGGGGTCTTTTGCGAAAATCACCTCTACGGAACTGAACCTGCGCGTTGCTAATTTTGCCATGGAGCTTTTGGGGCCTTACTCGACCCTGGCCAAAGACTCCCCATTTGCCATAGACCAGGCACGCTGGTCGTACCGAGCCCTCACCGCCCGATCCGGGACCATTGCCGCCGGCACAAATGAGATTCTGCGTGGAGTTATTGGCGAGCGCGTATTGAAGCTGCCGAAAAGTCGGTAGGGTGATGGCGTAGAAAGAAGGAAAGAGGAGGCCGTGATGACTGACTACGAAACCGCCAGCCTGGCCCTGCAGCAATCTGCGCTGGCCCTGCAGCAATCTGCGATAGACGCGGCTTACGTGCAGGCCGCGGTTGCCGGAGCGGTTGGGCTGTTGCAGGCCCTCATTGTCGGTTGGGGTATCCGCTCTATGTCCCGCATGGGCGACAAGCGGGAAGTTCAGCACCAGAACCGCCATGAAGAAGTCATGGTCGCCTTGCAACAGCAGGGCGAAGCCTTACGGGCCCTGATAGAGCGCACCGCCCCACGGGGCTGATGCCCGCCCCGCGATCCTCTCTATTCTCCTCGTGACGTTTGCTGCTGTATGGAGAAAGCATTTTGATCCAGACGCTCTTCCGACCTCATTTATTTAATACAGCACACCGGCTTAGACCATTGCCGCCGGCCCGAACGAGGTGCCGCGTGGGGTTATTGGGGAGCGTGTATTGAAGTTACCGAAAAGTCGAGAATAAACACGCTGAAAGTCCGGCTGAAGTGGGAGACAACAGCATGAGCGATGGACCATCTTCGCCCCCGGTTTCCTCGGAAAAATTCGACCGGCTGAAGGACATCCTGCGAACGATGTTCCAGTTGGACCGGGGCGACCTCGATTTCGGTCTGTACCGAATCATGAACCTGAAGGCAGGAGAAATCACGAATTTTCTCGACAACGACCTGCTGCCACAGGTGAGAGACGTATTGAATCTGACCAGTGACGAAGAACGGGCCAGACTGGAAGAGGCATTACAAACCGCTCGGAAACAGGCAAGAGACTTGGGCGTCGATCCCGACACAACACCAAGGGTCAGCAAACTGAAACAACAACTGGCCGAGGCCAAGGCCGATGCAGAAGCGGAAACCGATGTTTACAACCACCTCGCCAACTTCTTCGCCCGCTATTACGACGAGGGCGATTTCATGTCGTTACGTCGCTATTCGGGAGGCGGCCAGTCGAGCTATCTGATTCCTTACGACGGCGAGGAGGTGAAGCTGCATTGGGCCAATGCAGATCAATACTACATCAAGTCAGCCGAAAATTACGCTTCCTATGTCTTTACTGTGGGCGCGGAAAAACGACGGGTACGGTTCGAGATAGCCAAAGCGGATAACGAAAGGGACAACATTAAGGAAACGAGCGGCAAGCAACGCCGTTTCCTGCTGGCAGAGGGCGAAAATACACAGGCGGTCGAAACAGACAACGGGGAGCTCGTTGTTCGATTTGAACACCGGCCATTAACGGAAAACGAAAAGAGAACCTACCCCGGCAACAACAGCAAGCAGCAGGACCGGATTAACGAGGCGGCATCAAGACAAATCCTCGGAGCCTTAGAGCCGGACTGGCTGGCGTTACTCGCCACGCTCGCTCCCACGGAGAGCAACCCGGATCGCACCGTACTGGACAAGCACCTTGCCACCTATACGACCAGGAACAGCTTTGACTATTTTATTCACAAGGACTTGGGCGGCTTCCTGCGTCGCGAGCTGGACCTATATCTGAAAAACGATGTGCTGAACGTAGACGATCTGGAGGCCGGCGACGCGACCCGGCTGCACCGGGCGCTGGCGCGCATGCGGGCAACCCGCCATGTGGCCGACAAGATCATTACCTTTCTGGCGCAGATTGAGGATTTTCAGAAACAGCTTTGGCTCAAGAAGAAATTCGTGCTGGAAACGCAGTACTGCGTCACGCTCGACCGCGTGCCGGAAGCGATCTATGCCGCGATAGCTGCCAACGAGGCACAGCATAACGAATGGGTGAAACTGTTTGCCATTGACGAGATTGAGGGTGATCTTGCCAATGGCAACGTGGGTTATACCAATCCTCTGAACGTAGAATTTCTCAGGACCAATCCGTATCTGGTGCTGGACACTCGACATTTCGACCGGGACTTCGCGGACAGGCTATTGGCGGCGTTATCCGAGGCCGGACCGCTGGACGAGCAAATGGACGGTTTGCTTGTGCATGGCGAGAATTTTCAGGCATTGAACCTGCTGCAAGCGCGGTATCGGGAACAGGTGAAATGTATCTACATCGACCCGCCGTATAACACGGGAGATGACGAGTTTCTGTACAAGGACGGCTACCAGTTGTCTAGCTGGGCAGCCATGATTTCGGACCGAGCACATTTTGCTCGATACCTTATGAAACAAGATGGTCTTTTCTTTATGCAGATTGGAGATGAGGAGCGCGCTCGAAGTCGTCTCTTGTTAGACTCAATCTTCCCGGATCGCAAGAATACAGCAGTTGTAAGACGCGGTATAAAGAATGTCCAAGCGCAGTTTAATGATATCGCTCGTTTATCGGTCGGGCACGATATCATACACATATACGCCAAGACGCCTGAGCTTCGGGTTCCACATTTGCGACAGTTACACCAAGTGGAGAAGCTGGGTAAATGGGATACCTTTTGGCGTGGGACCGACCGTCATACCATGCGGTACAATCTTTTCAACCAGTTCCCTGAGTCAGGTCAGTGGAGATGGGAAGAACAGCGGGCTCTTAGTGCCGTCCAGAACTATGAGGATTATCTAGCGCATGAATCATCTCGAAAAACATTGGATGAGTGGTACGTAGAGAATCTCCAGGCGGGTGTCGATCTCGATTTCGTAAGATGCAACGAAGACAACGTTGTTCAATACTACGTCCCTCCTCAATCCCATAGGCTGCTCAGTGACAATTGGCTCGACATACCCACAGCGGGCGCATTCGCAGGGTTCCTGACTGAGAAGCACGTAGCATTGCTTCAGAGAGTAATAACCTGGAATACGTTAGGAGGTGAGGCGATTCTTGATTACTTCGCAGGTTCTGGCACGACCGGCCACGCGGTCATCAATCTCAACCAACAGGACAATGGACACCGAAAGTACATTCTTATGGAGGTTGGCGACCACTTCAACACCGTGCTGCTGCCACGCATAAAAAAGGTCGTCTATTCGCCGGACTGGAAGGACGGCAAGCCGGTCTCGCGTAGCGGTTCCACTCAACTCTTCAAATACATCCGTCTCGAATCCTACGAAGACACACTGGACAGCCTGAAAGTGACACCACGGTCAAGCGAGCAAGAGGGACTACTGACCCAGAATCCTGCCTTGGCCGAGGATTACCGGCTACGGTACGCACTTGGCGAGGAAACTTCGGGGAGTGCATGTCTGTTGGGCAAACATTTCACCGATCCTTTTGCCTACACGCTGTCCGTGGTGCGTGACGGTGTACGCCAGGAAGTGCCGGTCGATCTGCCCGAAACGTTCAACTTCCTCGTCGGTCTGCGCGTCGAATCACGCCAACACATAGACGGCGTGCTTACCATCATCGGCACGGACGCTGAGGGCAAGCGCACCTTAATCCTGTGGCGCAATCTAAACGAAATAGACAACCCCACGCTAGAAGCGTGGTTTCTTCGCCACCGTCCCAATTTCGGACCGCTCGATCTCATCTACGTCAATGGCGACCACACCTTGAATACTCTAAAACAGGCAGATGAAGCATGGACCGCTCAAGCTATAGAACCGGTATTGCGGGAGTTGACGTTTGCGGGAGCGAACCAGTAAGGAAGAAATATGAGCCCGGAACTCATTGCTATCGTGTCCGTAGGGGTAGCCCTGGCCGGCATAATCCTGACCGGCCAACGGGCCATCCGTGCCGAGCAGGCGGTCCAGCGTCAGGAGATCGCTGCTTTACGTGAGGACTTCGCTACTTTGCGCGAGCGAATGGCGCACCTGGAGGGACTGCTTGAGGGCCTCCGGGAGGCAATCACGCGCGAGCGGGCGGCCTAGTATCGCAGGTCGGGTTAGCCACAGGCGTGACCCGACATCCCGGCTGAATGCCCTGAGAGGGCGAGACATAGCCTGGAGACCTAGACCGCCAAGACCATTGAGCCCGTTTTTCTGGGGCGGATGTTCGAGAAGCGTTGATTAGAATAATGTTGGAAGAACTCACAAAGAATTGGAATCCGGCGTGGGTAACGGCGCTGGCAACGCTGGTTGGCGTCGCTGTAGCACTGAGAATAGTTGTTCCCTGGTGTAAGGTTCGGTGGATGTTTCGGGGCAACGGTGCGGCAATTATTGCGCTGCTTAGAGAATCTTCGTGCCAAATAATGTGCCAGGAAGGAGTCTTCAGCAAGGGGCGATTCTCCAATCAAAGCAGAGGTGTGTATGTTGTTATTGGCGAAGAAAGATACTCGCTTTTGTGAGAAGCAGACATATCGTGTGCTTGGAAGGGAAATACCGTTGCCGTTCTACTTTCGCTGGAAGTGAATTTAGATGCCGCGCCACCTTCGGATGGGAACTCCCCTCCAAAACCATCTCGCCCTGTACCGCTTCGTCTGCCGGGAGTTCGGCTATGACGATATGCGTACGATGCTGGACCGGCTGAACAGTGCGCCAGCCGGTTTTGAGGCGAATGGCGAGAGTGAATACGCCCGCGCGCTGTACCTGAATCCGACTCTCAGCACCGTCACGCCTGACCAATTCTCCTCATACGACGCCAACATCGCCACGCATAGCCGCAAGCTCCGCATGGCCGGCGGACACGGGCGGGAATGGAAGCCCTATCAGTATCTCGCCCTGCTGTTTACCGAACATTACCTGAACCGTTATTTCACCGACCCAGAAGCGCTGTGCGCCGCCCTGAACGCGGCCAAGACTCAAGACCGGCAGGCTGCGACTATGCCGGACTATGAACCGGATGACCTGCGCACCCTCGCCTTTCAGAGTGCCACCGGCTCGGGCAAGACGCTCCTCATGCACGCCCATATCCTGCAATTCAAACACTACCTGGATCGGTCCGGCGGACGGCTGAACAACATCGTCCTGCTGACGCCCAACGAACAGATGTCGGCTCAGCACGAGCGCGAGTTACAGGCCAGTGGTTTGCGGGCGCGGTTGTTTTCTGCCGAAGCCGGGTCCGACCTGTTCTCGCATATTGAGATCATTGACCTGAACAAACTGGCTGAAAAGAAGGGTGTCAAGCGCGTGGCGGTGCAGGACTTTGGCGACAACAATCTGGTGCTGGTCGATGAAGGCCACTTGGGCGCGTCCGGCAAAGTGTGGCGCGAGCGACGCAAGGAACTCTCGCGGGGCGGCTTCACCTTCGAGTATTCGGCCACGTTCAACCAAGTGGTCAGCAAGGATACGGAACTGCTGAACGCCTACGCCAGATGCCTGTTGTTCGATTATGCTTACCGCCAGTTTCACGACGACGGTTACGGCAAGGACTACGCCATCTCCAACCTACCGAGCGGAATAGCCGACACGAGTAGCAATATGTATTTGCTGGGATGCCTGCTGACCTTCTATCAGCAGTGCCGTATCTGGCGGGATAAAGGCGCGCAATGGGCGGCATTCAACCTGACCAAACCGCTCTGGGTATTTCTGGGTAAGACTGTCACCGGCTCCAGTAAGAGTAAGGCCGATACGGAAACGAAGTCCGACGTTATCCTCATTCTCGACTTCCTGGGCTGGGTGCTGGCAAATCCTGACGCAGTACGGCCCATGCTTGCCAGTCTGCTTGCCGGGCAATCCGGCCTGCCCGATGAGACGGGTAACGACTACTTCGCCGGACGGTTCGGCTATCTCAACCGGCACGCGCAAGACGACCTCTACACCGATATGTGTACCACGCTGTTTTATGGACAGGGGACACTGCATGTCGTCTATCTGACTGCGGGAGAAGGGGAGCTGCACCTGCGGGTCGCGGATAACCCTGTCTTCGGCGTGGTCAATATCGGCGATTCGACGGCTCTCTACACTCTACTGTTAGAGAAAGCCAACCCCGATATCTCCATCGACCGGGAGGCCGGGTTCGCGGAACGGCTGTTCGCCGATGTGGACAGACCGGACTCGACCGTGAATATCGTCATCGGTGCGCGGCGGTTCATTGCCGGTTGGAACTCCTGGCGGGTGAGTACGATGGGACTGATGCACGTCGGGGTGGGTGAAGGCCCGGAAATCATTCAGATGTTCGGGCGTGGGGTCCGCCTGAAAGGGTGGAATACGAGCCTGAAACGTCACCGCAAAAGCGGAGCGGAACTCCCGAGCGACAGTGTCGATCTCGGAGAACTGGAAACCCTGTATATCTTCGGACTGCGTGCCAATTACATGCAAACTTTTCGAAACCTGCTGGAAAAAGAAGGCGTGCGCGTTGAGCAGGAAACCATCGAACTGCCCGTGACCTGGAACTTCGGGCAACAACCGAACCTGAAATTGATCCGCCTCAAAGACAACCAGAAATATGAGCGCTCCGAGGCGCGCGTGACGCTCCCGAACCCCGGCGAGGCTGATGCTCCTCCCCTCATAACGCTTGATCTGTACCCGCAGTTACAATCCGTGGCATCCGGCGACGTATCGTCCGCTGCCTCCACGCAAAAAACGTCCGTCAAACTTGGGCCACACCATACCAGCTTTTTCAACCGAGCCCGGATGTACGACGCGCTACTCAGGCGCAAGCAGCAGAACAACTGGTATAATCTGGCCATCAGACCGGAAACGGTTGAGTGTCTTTTGCAGAATGAAGACTGGTATGACCTGTCTATGCCTGCGGAGCGGCTGAATGTGACTGATTTTCGGAGCGTGCGGGAATTAGAGGATATCGCCCTTGATCTCATGACCGACTATGCCGACCAATTCTGGCGCAAGCAACGACGGCGCTGGGAAAGCGACAACATCGAGGTGGTGACGCTGGACGAAAGCGATCCCAACAACGTGAGGTCTTACGAGCTGTCGGTGGACGTGACGCAGAGTCAGTTGATCGACGATATACAGAGATTAAAGGAGAATGTTGAACGCGGCTATTTCGATAGCCTGAAACTTGGCGTCATCATGACTGGTGCTCATGCTTATCAGCCGCTTCTCTACGCCGGGAAGGATTGCAACGTTACGGTTCGTCCGGTTACCCTGGACGAGAACGAAAAAAAGGTGGTTGAGGGACTTGCGGAATTAGCCGAAAGCCACGCCCAGTGTTTACGAGGCAAGGAATTGTACCTGATCCGCAACCTGACGCGCGGTCGGGGCGTGTCGTTTTTTGACGATTTTGGTTATTACCCCGACTTCATCGTTTGGCTCCACGACACCGACTGTCAGCACATCGTTTTTCTTGATCCCAAAGGGTTGAGCCGGTTCGGGGCCAGAGAGCGCAAGAAGGTCGCGTTATACCAAGACATCAAGTCCATTGAAGAACGAATTTGGAAGACTGACCCGAACCTGCGCCTGCACGCTTATGTCTTATCGGTCACACCGCCAGGCAAGATTGATGACGGAAGGCGTTCTTCAGTGGACTGGAAAAACGATGGCGTGTATTTCCTGAATGCGTCTAATTGCCTTCAACAGGTTATCGAAGATGTGCTGAACTCCGGGTAGTCCCACAGACCGCACATTCCCACTGTCGGATGGAACAGATAGCTTTATGACGTAAGCGCACGACAGTATAGCCGATAGCGCATTTAACGTGTTTGACACAAAAGAGGGGCATAGCCTAGGATGCGGTCATCAAAGCCTCAGCGGCTTGTCACGAGGCGCTGACACAAAACAGGAGGGTGTTATGGCAGACGGAAAAGCGCGGCGGATGTGGGCATTGCCGAACGCGGAACTGACCGTTCCGCAAGCGTTGCTGATGCACGGCGGTGCGCCGGATTTGGTGACCATACCCTGTCCGGCCTATCTGATTGAACACGAGAAGGGCCTGGTCTTGTTTGACACCGGCTGTCACCCCGCGGTGGCGGATGACCCGGTTGCGCACTGGGGGCCGTTTGCCGAGCATCTTCA
>JAJDZM010000036.1 GCA_022824615.1 Candidatus Binatia bacterium
GGAAAAGAATTTGCCCGTCCGGGGACGATGTTCGCGTATGATCGAAGCGAATGGAGTTTTGCGCCATGTACGAAGCTCACGGTAACGCTCATCAATACGGACAACGTTCGTCACCAGTGGATGCTGCACGGCCTGCCACGCTATATCTATCCCATGGGCATGTTTACGCTTGAGGTGGCGGGCAAAGGACAGCGGACAAGCACTTTTATCCTCCCGCCCGGAGACAAGACCTATTTAGTGCACTGTGACGTTCCTCAGCATATGGAAAAGGGAATGAAGGCGCAGCTCAAGGTTGGGGCTGGAGATGGGGACCTCCCCAGTATTCCCGGCGTGACCGGACCGCGCCTGCGAGAACCGTATGTCCTCGTCTGGAACGGCTGGACGCACGGAGCGGTCGTTCTATTCGGCATCGCCGGGGCGCTCTTCGTAGGGAGAAAATTGGGCTTCCTTGCCTGAGAGTCGGGGGCGTATGCCGTATCCTCTTTCTTGACCTCTAGTATAAAAATCAGTAGGGTTCGACCACATTTTTCGATTAGAAATTACTCTGAGGAGGCATTACTCATGCGAGGTTCCTGGTCGTGGAAGTTTGTAGCAATAGCAGCCACTCTCATTCTCTCTCCCTGTGCGCTCTACGCCGACGCGCTTCAGCCGGTGACGCATGAGCGCTTGCTCCAGGAGCCGGCCAATGACTGGTTGATGTACGGGGGGAATTATGCCGGCTGGCGCTTCAGCCCGCTGACGGATATTGACCGCCAGAACGTCAAAAAACTCCAGGCCTCCTGGATTTTCCAAACCGGTGTGCCGGCACAAATGCAAGCCTCGCCCGTGGTGGCCGATGGTGTCATGTATCTCACCGCGGCCTACAATAAGCTGTTTGCCTTAGATGCGGCAACGGGCAAACCGCTCTGGAAATACGATCATGAATTGCCGGACGATATGCGAATTTGCTGCGGACCTGGAAATCGGGGTGTAGCCTTGGCTGGGGACAAGGTCATTATGGCCACCCTGGATGCGCGTGTTGTCGCGCTCGACAGAAAAACCGGTACTGTCGTGTGGAATACTAAAGCCGACGACTATGCGGGTGGCTTCAGCTTTACCCTCGCACCCCTGATTGTTCGAGATAACGTCATCGTTGGTATTGCAGGTGGTGAATACGGCATTCGCGGCTATATCGATGCCTATGATCTTGAGACGGGGGAGCGGAAGTGGCGGCGTTATACCGTGCCTGACGAAGGCGAGCCCGGTGTCGAGACCTGGGCCGGTGATTCGTATAAACAAGGCGGTGGTCCGGCCTGGGTGACGGGCTCATACGATGCGGACCTTGACTTGGTGTATTGGGCAACAGGCAACCCAGCCCCTGACTGGAACGGTGATGGACGTGAGGGCGATAATCTCTACACGAACTCGGCGTTAGCCCTCGACCCAGATAGTGGCGAGGTCAAATGGTACTTCCAATTCACCCCACACGACGTCTGGGACTATGATGGCAACACGGGCATGTTTCTGCTCGACGTCACGCGTAGCGGAGAGTCTGTGAAAGCCTTAGCCCAGCCCAATCGGAACGGCTATATGTATGTCCTGGACCGTGGAGATGGGAAGTTTCTGCATGGCTCTCAGTATGTTGAGCAGCTCAACTGGGCGAAAGGACTGGATGAAAATGGTCGTCCGATCGTTGACCCTCAGTATGTACCCATGGAAGGGGGTAATCCTGAACTCATCTGTCCTGGGAACGTGGGCGGACAAAACGGCTCGTATGCTGCGGCCTACAGTCCGCTGGCCAACCTCATCTTCGTCCCGACGATCGAGAGTTGCGGCAAAATGGAAAAGGCCAGGTCTATTTTTATCAAAGGAATCCCATTCTGGGGCGGAGGGCCTGGACAAACCCAGGGCGACCTCGGTACGGCATACGGTCACGTCACGGCTATAGACCCCACCAGCGGTGAGGTGAAGTGGCGCTACAAGGACGAGTGGCCGATGGTGGGAGGGGCGCTGGCCACAGCCGGCGGACTCGTCTTTACGGGCAACCAAAAGGGGTACGCTCTTGCTCTGGATGACGCCACGGGTGAAATCTTGTGGAAGTTTCAGGCCGGGTCGGCAGTTCGGGGACAACCGATTTCCTACAAGGTTGGTGGTAAACAATATATTGCTGTTCCGAGTGGCGCTGGAGGCCTGGTCGTGGATATCGTTGGTAAATATCCCCATACCACACCGGGGAGCGCTGTTGCGGTCTTTGCGCTGCCGTAGAAGCGCGGCACCACTATTCTGGCACGGAGGGGCACTGCATGAACCGCCCCTCCGTGCTCGCGAGCCCACGTCTCCTAACCCAGAACCTGCTGGATACGCCGACTGACCTCATCCGGTGCGGCATTGCCATCCACCCGTTTCAGCCTTCCTTGAGCCTCATAAAAAGGGATAATGGGAGCCGTTTCCGAGTGGTATTTCCCGAGCCTAGCTCGGCAGGCTTCTTCGGTGTCGTCTTTACGCTGCGTTACCCGACCGGCAATATCCGCCGGTGGCGGCTTGAATTTCATATGGTAAATATCTCCCGTATCGGGGTCCAGGCGTCGACCGGTAATGCGTTCGACAATCAAATCGTCCGGGACTTCAATTTGCAGCACAACATCGAGGGCAACTCCGGCTTTCTGGAGTTCGATATCCAGCGCCTCAGCCTGGGGCCGGGTGCGCGGAAAGCCATCTAACATAAACCCTTTTGCGCAGTCCGGCTTTCCAATCCGCTCTATCACCATCGCGATGACGAGTTCATCCGGCACCAATCCGCCGGCCTTCATATAGCCGTCCGCCTGTTTGCCTAACTCGGTCCCTTCGCTCACCGCAGCGCGTAGCATGTCGCCGGTTGAGATATGGGAAATCTTGAACCGTTCGACGAGATGCACGGCCTGCGTCCCTTTGCCCGCCCCCGGCGGTCCGACTAAAATCATCCGCATAGATGTCAATCCTCCCTCTGGTACGACAGCTCGCTGCTGCCTGAAATCATGAAGATGGCATGAATACTATCGAAGGAACACGCTCACTGCTAGGCGTGCCGGGAGGCTCGTGGTAGAGTCAGGAGCGCTGTATTCAGACAGACGAGAAGGAGGAATATATGAAAATTGGAGTTTTCGAGTTCTGTATTGATAAATCCGTTGATCCGGCTGTCATTGCCAAACGGGCGGAGGAATTGGGTTTTGCCTCCTATTGGGTGCCGGAACATGCGATTATTCCGATTAAAACCAGTTCGCCCTATCCAGGCTCGGAAGACGGCCTCATTCCAGACGAATATGGCCGCATCACCGACCCGTTTGTGTCGTTGGCGCGGGCCTCGGCCGTGACCAAGACGATTGAACTCGGCACGGGAATCTGTTTGATCCCGGAGCGCAATCCGCTTGAATTGGCCAAAGAAGTCGCGACCCTGGATCACTTCTCGGGTGGGCGCTTCATCTTCGGTATTGGCGCGGGCTGGCTGAGAGAAGAGACGGAGATCATGGGGGGTGACTTTGATCACCGTTGGGGACAAACCAAGGATGCCATCCTGGCCATGAAGGAACTCTGGACGCAGGACGAGGCCGAATATCACGGCAAGTACTACGATTTCCCTGCCGTCCGCTCATTCCCGAAACCCGCCCGGAAACCTCACCCGCCGGTGTACATGGGCGGCTCGTCAAAGTATGTCTTTAAGCGGGTGGTCGAATGGGGAGATGGCTGGATGCCCGTTCTCTCACCTGTGGAATACATTAAAGAAGGGCGGCAGCGCCTCAACGAGATGGCCGAACAGGCCGGCCGTGATCCCAAAGAAATCTCTGTCCTGGCCTTTGGCTGGCCTGAAAAGTTTCGGACCAAAGAGGAAATTAGCGAACTGCAATCCGCCGGTGTGGACCATGTCACCATATGGCTGACGCAGAGTGAAGCGGGCGAGGACGCCGTTCTTGCGGAATTGGAATCCCTGGCCAAAGAAGTGCTCTAGCGTACTGGAACTGAAGAGCCTATCATTATAGAATGGCCACGAGAACTGGATATCAGGAGGGCGTTCCGATGGGTCGTAGTGTTGGCCGCCCAGGGGCGGCGGTGGTGT
>JAJDZM010000053.1 GCA_022824615.1 Candidatus Binatia bacterium
TCCTAACAGGAACTTCCCTACCCGGTCGCTCCTTTCACCTGTTGCACATACTGCGGGATCTCGACCCCCAGGGCTAAGGCAAACTGGACCAGAATGTAGGGATGAATCCCGTGCGTATAGAGCCACCCCCAGTCTGGGCCCTTGAGCCGCGTCCGCTCTTCGTCCGTGACATCGTAGTTTGCCAGAATTACCTCGGGGTCTTTCTGGTACTGGGCCAAATCCGTCTCCGATCGAAACAGGTCAACCAGCATGATGTTCAAGCTTTGCGCGCTCATAGGTCCTCCCTCTTCTCTCAGAGCCTGTTGGGACAGCATTCCTGCTCCCCGTATACGCGCCTCAAACATGGCTTGTCAATCGACACAAACCGGTGTCTACTAGGGAGAGGAAGTGGGAAGAGAAAAGCACTCATCAGGGAGGTGCGAGTATGACTCTTTCACCCATGGACAATGCGCCCGGCGCGTTGAGCTGGCCGACCACAGCGAGGATGACCTCAGTCCCGTATCAGGTCTTTTGCAATCCTGCCGTATACAACCTGGAACAAGAACGCATCTTCAGAGGTCCAACCTGGAGCTATGTGGGTCTCGAAGCGGAGGTCGCCAACCCCGGCGATTTCCGAACAACCTTTGTCGGCGACACGCCCGTCGTTGTCTCGCGCGACAGAGCGGGGAAGCTGCACGCCTTTGTAAACCGCTGCGCGCATCGCGGGGCACTGGTGTGTCGCGAGTCTCGGGGCAACCGGGCCACCCATACCTGTATCTACCATCAGTGGAGTTATAACCAACAGGGCGATCTGATTGGCGTCCCGTTTCGGACCGGCATTCGGCGCCAGGGCGGATACCCGGCCGACTTTGATCTCTCGCGACACTCCCTCCAAAAACTGTACCTGGATACCTATAACGGGCTGATCTTCGCTTCTTTTTCTCCTAAGGTCGAGCCGCTGGCCGACTATCTTGGTCCGGCCATGCGGCCCTGGCTCGACCGAGTCTTTAACCGACCGGTCCAGGTATTGGGCTACGCCCGTCAGTTCGTTCACGCCAACTGGAAACTCTATTCGGAGAATGTCAAAGACCCCTATCACGCCAGTCTGTTGCACCTCTTTCACACCACTTTTGGTATCTATCGTTCGTCCCAAGGGGGCGGGGTGATTATGGATGAGTCAGGCCGACACAGCATGCTGCGCGCATATAAAAAGACGGAGCAGGAAGAGGTGGCCGCCTACACGGGCGAGAATATCCGCAGTTACCAAACGGACTACACTTTAGCCGACCCTTCACTCCTCACCTCACGCAAGGAATTTGAGGTGGAATTGACCAACCACATCCAGATGATCTTTCCCTGCCTGGTCGTCCAGCAGATTCAAAACACGTTGGCGACCCGACATATTCTACCCAAGGGCCCAGATCAGTTTGAGCTGCTGTTTACATTCTTTGGTTATGAGGACGATGACGAAGAAATCCGCAGCATCCGCATCAAGCAGGCCAATCTGGTCGGTCCGGCCGGCTATATTTCCATGGAAGACGGCTATGCCACTGAACTGGTCCAGGACGCGATCGCCCGAGAAAAGGACGAATGCTCCCTGCTCGCCTTTGGGGGTACGGGGAGAGAGAACCAGGAAAATCTGCTAACCGAGAGCGCCATCCGCGGCTATTGGGGTTATTATCACGACGTCATGGGCTTTCACTAAAAGCCCGACAGCGCGGTTCTGAAAACAGACAGGGGCGGTCCGTAGAACCGCCCCTGTTTTTTCGTTGCTGACCCTGAAGCGTGCCTTAGGCCGCGGCGATATCAGGCACGATCTGTTCGCGCTTGCCGGAGGCCGGCAGCGGCCGTGAGCCCGGCGCGACCTCAAACGGTCCGGGCAGGTCGAGCTCTTTGGCCATTTCCCGCATGGCCGGCAGGACTTCCTGGCCAAGCAGACGCAGGCAGGTTTTGCGCTGCTCAAAATCCATCGGACCGTGGTGGTACCACAGGCCCATGATGCCGGGTCGGAGCGTTTCGCACATCTTGCGCAGCTTTTTCATCACCGTCTCCGGTGTACCGGCCATAATCAGATCGCTGTCAAGCGAGGCCTGGAAACCCGACTCAATGCTCCGCTTGATTTCTTCGACGTTAATCTCACCCTGCGTATGCTTGATGATTTCGGCACCGGTGCGCGGGTCGGTCAGGGCTTGCGCCAGACGCTTGGTTGCGGCCTTGGAGTTGTATCCCGGAGGGAACATCCACTCGGCGCGGGCAAACGAGCCGAATCCGCCGCCAAAGACAAAGCCCCGGGCCAACTCATGCGCCTTCTCCTCCGTCTCGGCCACACACACGTTCTGCAGATAACCGAAGTTCTCCGGTCCGGCCTGATAGCCTTCCTGCTCGGCGACATCGGCGTACAGATTCACCATCTCAACCGTGGATTCGACATTGGTGCCGAGCGCCACATAGGGATAGCGATGTTTAGCGCTCCAGATGACGGTTTCCGGGCTGATCAACCCCGGAATCCACTGTTGCGGCACCGGCTTTTGAATCGGCAACTGCCAGGGATTGACGTTTCGGTAATGGTAGTGTTTGCCCTCGTAGCGCCACGGCCCCGGTTTGGTCCACGCCTGTTGAATAAAGTCATGGGCTTCGTTAAAGCGCTCCCGATTGTAGGCCGGGTTGATGTTATTGGCGAGTTGTTCCGTGCCCGCACCACGCACCCAGCCCGGTACCAGACGGCCACCGGAAATCATATCAATCGTGGCCAGCTCTTCCGCCAGTCGCAGCGGGTCGCCCACCGGGAGGGGGTTACCGAGCAGGACAATTTTCACCCGCTTGGTGATACGGGCCAGAATGGAGGCTTCCACATCCATGACCCCACCACCACAAAACGGCGTCTGGTGGTGCTCGTTGAGCATGACGCCATCAAAGCCCAGCTCTTCGGCATAGACCCGCTCGTCCAGATACTCATTCATGAGCTGGCCGCCCCGATCAGCATCAAACATCGTATTGGGGAGGCCAAAATAGCTACTCCCGTTTTCGATAATGGCGTCCTCGGAGACATCGACGTATTCACGTTCCGAGAAAGACATAATATGCATATGCAGTCCTCCCTTTTTCCTCGTTCTACGGTTTGAGATTGACCCGCCTGTCACCGGTAGCAGGCGGCTGTACTGACTCTTTCATATTTTAGGGACATATAGCAAGAGACCGGCAGGGGAAGAAACCCGCCCCTGCGCTCACGCGCCACCCCTCCGAAGAGGAGACACCTCATACTTCATCCCGAAACACGGGCATGACATATTTGGCAAAGCGCTCCAGCGAGGGCACGACATGCTCGTGCTTCATGCCGCCTTGGGCGATTTCAAGAATCAAATAGTTCGTGCCGTAGAACTCTTTGGCCCAGCGGATACGCTCAATCAGATTCTCCGGGTCACCGACCAGGACGAGATTGCGCTGGTCCAGGTCCTCGAAGGTCAGCCCGGCAAAGAGATGCGAAATCGTGCCTTTGTGGTAGGCGAACGACTGAGAGGTTAAGCTACCACGCTGGGCCAAAGCCCCAAAGAAGGCGTAATACGTCAGCGCGTGCTGGCCGCCGTTGCGCCGGGCTTCTTCGTTCGATTCACCGCAATACATCTGATACACGCCGGCGACATCGTGGGTGGCCGGCTCATGGCCGTTTTCCCGGAGTGCCTGACGGTAGAGGCCGATACACTCCTGGACGTGCTCTTGGTTGGGCAGGAAAAAGGCGGTCGCCAAATGAAAGCCCCGCTGACCGGCCCACTGATAACTCTCGGGCGTAATTGCCCCGGAAGCGTAAATGGGCGGGTGGGGCTTTTGCAGCGGGCTGGGAAAAAACGTGTAGTCTTCCAGTTCCCAGAATTTGCCGCGATACGAGAAGGGCTGCGGGCTCGTCCAGGCTTTACAGATAATATCCGTTCCCTCGTGATAACGCTCGGTATTCTCCGCTTCGTCCACCCCAAAAATTTTATGCGAGTATTTCAGAAAGCCTCTGCCGATACCGTACTCCAGGCGTCCGCCGGAGAGCACATCGACCATGGCGTACTCTTCGGCCAGTCGGATGGGATTATTGAGTGGCACCAGGGAGATGCCAGTCCCGAGTCGAATGCGTTTGGTCCGGCCGGCGGCTGCCATGGCCATGACCGGCGGCGACCCGAACGAGTAGCCCGAGTAGTGGTGCTCGCCAAACCAGACCGCGTCAAAACCGAGTTCTTCCTCCAGTTCGACCTGCTCCAGAATCTGGTTGTAATACTGCTCAGCCGAGCCGTGGATATCGGGGTAATAGTCGGTATTGTAGAGAATAGCGAATTTCATGCGCCCTCCTTGCCATAGCGGGCCGCCCCCGTGCCATCCACAACGGTTCCGTTTTTGATTACCAGGTCGGAGGCCATGCTTCTCCTCTTTATCACGCGCAGTTACGCAGCCTCTTGAGCCAGCAGCTTGTCCACCGCCTCCTCTACCACCGTTCCTTTGAAAAAGTCAGGATTGGTCCCCGTCCACAACGTGGTTGGATTGGTGAAGACAAAATCCCGAAAGTCATCTGGAGTGATCACGTCGTGCTCGACCAGCTCATGAGCCTCTTCCAGCACTTCTTCCATATCGGGCACATCCCAGTGGCCGATATCCGAACTGAAAATGGCCTTGAGGCGGGCGCCAAACGGATTCAGCCTGGCATTAAACGCGGTGGCATTCATGGGGTCGTCGGCTTCACAACCGAAATAGAAATTGGGGACAAACAAATCCTTGATGTCTTCGGCTTTTTCAATCCCGCAGCGTGCCCAGTCGTCCAACGTGTTCGGGTCTTCCCGCGTGCCACCCATCAGGTTTTTTTCATCGATCAAACGACCGGGATATGCCTCGGCCCATTTCCCGCCGTAGCGCTGATACAGATCGAGCAACTGCTCGGGGTTCAGGTTGGCCGGATCGTAGTTGGCCATCTTTGTGCCGTTGCGCTTCTCCCAGTGACCGATCATGTCGGCGTAGAGGTTGCACGCCCAGCCAACCCCGCTTTCCAGGAAGCCGAACTTGAGCGTCGGAAACCGCCGCGTGACACCGCTCATGAACATGGCCTTACACAACGCCTCGCCCGAGGCGGCAAAATGTCCGATGTGGTTATACATATAGTTCGAGATGGAGGTCCGGCTGCCCCAGCCCATAGCCGGCGAGTGAAAGGTCGGCGCGAGCTTCAACTCGACACAACGCGCCCAGACCGGGTCGTAGTCATACGCGCTGTCCAGACAGAAGGTGTCCAGCCAGAACGCATGCTCGGCCACCTCCGGGGCGGCACGCTCGACAACCGGAACAGGACGTTGTACATGCCCGGCCAGCATCACGGCCTTGAGACCGAGCTCGTGGACTACAAACTCAAGCTCTTCAATAGCCTCCTGCGGCGTGTGCATGGGAATGGCGGCCGCCGGGGTCATCCGGTTGGCATGCTCGCCGAAATACTCCGCATGAAAAGTATTGAGCGCCCGGCAGGCGGCCCGGCGCATTTCGGTGTTTTCAATATGTGGGAACAGCAGGCCCAGCGTCGGGTAGAGAACGGTAAAGTCCAAGCCGATGACGTCCATCCGTTCGGACAAGAGCTTGGGCAGCATGGCGGTTGCGCGATCCAAGGTGTTCTTTGTCGGTAGCGCCCACCACGGCGAGCGCGTCGCGCGTTGGTCCAGACGCTCTTCGGGCGACAAGGAATACCAACGGAACAAACGGCCCCAGCCTCCGGAGTTGCGCTCGGGTGAGAGAAAGCGCTTGACCATGGAGGCACCGCCCTCTCGCTCGAGATAGTCGAGAAAGCCGGGTTCAAATTCGACCATATGGCCATCTGAATCAATCACCGGGTGATCCAGCTTGGCTCGGATTGCAGCAGATTTTGATGTTGACATGGCGTCCTCCTCCACTGCCGCCATAGCACTTTGCCGCGCCGGACAAAAGCCACCGGGCAACCACAGGGGGTTGCCCCTACATTTTTCATTCCCTCTCCCCTGGAGGGAGAGGGCTGGGGTGAGGGGGAGTATTCAAAGTGAGACACTACCCGTCACCACGAAAAGAGTTGCATCTCAGAATTCTTGCGCTACGCTCTTTCCACAGCAACAGGGAAGGAGGGTCGTATGTCGCAAGAGCAAGCCCGCTCGACCGTTCTCATCGAGAATGAGCGCGTACGCGTGACGGAGTGGCGTTTCGCCCCCGGTGCGGCCACCGGCTACCATCGGCACGAGTACGACTATGTTGTCGTCCCCATGACAACGGGGACGTTGTTGCTGAAAGCCCCGGACGGCGACCACGAAGCCGAGTTGACTCAGGGCATCCCCTATTTTCGGAATGTTGGGGTCGAACACGATGTGATGAACGCCAATGACTACGAGTTCGTCTTTGTGGAAACGGAACTGAAGTAGGAGCAGGACATGGACACAAAAGCCCTCATTGCAGCGAAACTCGCCGAGTGGGACCTTGAGCTGACTGATGCCGAACTCGACCGGTTGCTGGTCCCGTATGACAACCTCTTACGCTGGCAGCGGGTCGTGGAAGACATGCGGCAGTCCCACCAACTGGTTGAGGGCATGAGCATGCCGGAGAGCGAGCCCATGCTGATCCATGCGCTCGATAAGAAAGGGGGGACATCATGACGGCTGCCCGAGAACTCGCCTATATGTCGATTGAGGAATTAGCCGGCAACATTCAGCGCAAGGACGTCTCCCCGGTCGAAGTCACCCAAGCCATGCTGGACCGCGTGGAGCAACTCGAACCTCAGCTCCACGCCTTTAATGCGGTTTTCAGAGACGAGGTGATGGAAGCGGCCCGGGCTGCTGAGGCCGAGATTCAGCGCGGGGCCTATCGTGGCCCCCTGCACGGCGTCCCCATCGGCATCAAAGACATCTACGAATGCGGGCCAACCACTTGCGGCTCCCAATCGCTGGAGCATTATGTGGCCGAGAAGGACTGCACCTCGGTGGCCAAACTCAAGGAAGCCGGCGCGCTGGTCCTGGGCAAGACCGCGACCTATGAGTTTGCCTATGGTTTTCCCACCAAACAGTCCTATTACCAGCCCACCCATAATCCCTGGAACTTGGCCCACGACGCCGGTGGGTCGAGCAGTGGCACCGCAGCGTCGACCGCCGCTGGGATGGCCTACGCCGGCATGGGATCGTGTACGGGCGGCTCCATCCGCTGGCCGGCTCAGTGCTGCGGTATTGTCGGACTCAAAGCGACCTATGGGCGTGTCAGTCGAGCGGGCGTGTATCCGCTCTCGTGGAGCCTCGACCATACCGGCCCGCTGGCCCGAACCGTGACCGACGCGGCCCTCATGCTGCAAGGCTGTGCTGGCCATGATCCCCTGGACCCGGCCTCGGCAAATATGCCCGTGCCGGACTTTACTCAGAAGCTCGGTCAGGACATTACAGGCATGCGGATCGGACTGCTGCGTTCCATTTATGAGGACAACTGTGATCCCAAGCTGCTCGGACCTTATAACGAGGCAGTCAAGCAGTTCGAGAGTCTCGGAGCAGAAATTGTCGACGTGCCTTCCATTACGCTGAGCCAACTCCAGGCCATTGAGTGGCCGGGATTATTTGCCGAGTGCGCTGCCATCCACGTGGACAATGTGCGCAACTGCGGAGAGCAGTATAATCCCCACGCCAAGCTCTTTGTGGCCTACGGTCTTCTGGTCAGTGGGGCGCAATACCTGATGGGCGCCCAGGTTCGTGCTCAGGTGCGGGACGACCTTCTCAACGCCCTCGACACTGACGCTGATGTCCTGATGCTACCCACCGCCGGCTTTCAGGTGAACCGGATTGCCGAAGAATCACCCGGCCTGAGCATCGTTTCCGCGGACTTCAGCGTCTATACTCCGATTTTCAATTTCACCGGGCTACCGGCCCTTCAGGTGCCGTGCGGCTTTGACACGGACGGTTTGCCCGTCGGTCTCCAGATTGCCGGCAAGCCGTTTGACGAGCAGACCATCTGTCAGGTTGGCTATGCGTATGAGCAGGCCACCGAGTGGCATAAGCAGCAC
>JAJDZM010000289.1 GCA_022824615.1 Candidatus Binatia bacterium
GGCGTTTCTCTCGCGCTTTCACCTCAACGCTTCGTTCTCTCTGTGCCGATCTCCTAGGCGTGTCTGCGCATTCCGTTTAAGCAAAAACCTGTCCCTTCAGATTCGGATCGACGTTCAACGAACGTCTATTGTTTCGTCTGACCAAAGGAGGGCTAATCATGATGCTGTCTGAGCAGCCTGCGGGAGTGCTAGGCTTTATCGATCAACTGTTATCCGGTGATGTAATTCAGACAATCTTTCTGGTCGATGCGGTTTTGATGTTGATCGGGATGGTAATCGTAGCCGATCTTGTGAGGAGGTATTTTCAAGCAGAATTCTGGCCTAAGTTTTTGCTTCAAGCCGTGATCTATGTTGTAGGCATTGGCCTTAGTGGTGCAACATACGAGACCTCTTCTATCATCCACATTGTACATGATGAGAAATTTCAGATAGCCCGGGTGTCCCAGAAGATAGAGATTCTCTCCAACAAGATAGAAGAGACATCCCAGACCATCCAAGAGACCTCTCTGACAGTCAATACGCTCTCCCAGAGGGTTGAAGATCTCTCCCGGACCACACAGGAGATAGCCGAGAAGTTCAGCGATCTCAATTGCCCGCCTCAAAAGATTGAAAAGACCGCCTGCCGGCAGAAAACGTGTCGGTCCGACTGCGCCTCCAAAACCTCGCTCACGGTTCCTCCGTCGCAATCTGAGTCCAACCCGGTCTCACCGGCGAATTCGACGTCGTTCCTGAGTCACCCTGCGGAATCGGTCCGGCAAGTGGACGGCTGGGTGTACGTCGGCACTGGATCGGGCCTGGAATGGGACGAGAAATATTTCAACTGGGACGGCGAGCAGGATCGCCTGCCCGAAAAGGGCGACATCCTGACGGCTACCGGGTCGGTCCACCTGCGGATGCCATTGGGATGTCAGGCGCCCATCGTCGGGGCCATTGCTCCGGGGGAGCGGGTACACGTGTTGAGAGCCCAAACGGTGGCTGATTGCCATCACTGGGTGCAGGTGAAACGGATGTGAGGGAACAAACACTGAAAGAGCCAACAACCCACCACCCCATGCCGTCATATCGAAAGGAGTCCGCATCATGAAGAGCCTGAGAACGTTCAGCACTGATTAGTACTAATTAGGGGTCGAGTTCAACGTTGAACCAACGTCGGCGTTTGAGTCTGACAACAAAGGAGGGCCAATCATGTCGTCATCAGATCAGCCTGAGTCTTCGTCACAGAATACCTTTTCGATACCTTTTAGGGCACGCAATATATCTATTGGAGCTTTGTTAGTAGGCCTTTCACTTTACAACGATCTGCATCTCTGTCAGCTAAAAGACCAATTGTTAGTGAGTATAGCGTGTGGGTTTTTCTTCAGCGATTCGAAAGCCTCGATGTCCGTTAAATGGAAGAGTTGGTCTGTCGCCGGTCCTGGAGTCATTGCCCTCAGTTTCTTCGCAATCATCTTTCTGATTCACCATTTTTTCGAAGATTGTTCCTTTGGCAATGTGCAGCCCCCAACTCCGCCGCCTGCGACGGCACCACCACCTGCGACGCCATCACTGTCGAATTCAGAGCCGACCTCACCGCCTGAGTCGATTCACGGTTCGTCGCCGCAACCGGTAATGAGTCCACAACAGGAGCCGGGTTCAAACGTGGTGCCTGAGACGAACCCAAAACAGTCTGGTTGACCCGGATGAGCGGCTCAACGTGTTAACCCCAAACGCTGGCTAATGGCCATCATGGGGCACAGGTGAAACGGATGTAAAAAAGAGAACCGTGAGCAATTCAACGAATGACGAAAAACAGCACCGCAATACAAAAAGGAGACAGGTATCATGAAGAGTGGCATGAATAAAACGTGGGAAAATGGAGTGATGCCCGGGGTGGAACTGAAACATGGTCGAATTGGGTGGCTTGGGTCCGTCTTGGTTGTCACGTCCATCATGGTCATCTTGGCGTTGGCGTCAATGGCACAGGCGGATGAGAGGACACCCGGCTCTGTTTTCCACGATTGCGAGCAGTGTCCGGAGATGGTGGTGATACCGGCAGGCAGTTTTCAAATGGGCGATGTGTCCGGCGATGACGATGAACGACCGGTGCATGAGGTGACGATTGGTTATTCCTTTGCGGTCGGCAGATACGAAGTGACGAGAAGAGAGTTTGCCCGCTTTGTGGAGGCTGATGGCTACGATGTCGGCAATACCTGCTGGGTATGGGAAAACAAATGGGTTGAGAGAACTGATAGCGGATGGCGCAATCCGGGCTTTTCTCAGACGGATCGGGACCCGGCCGTGTGCGTAAATTGGGAGGATGCGCAGGAATACGTGAAGTGGCTGTCACGTGAGACGGGCGAGCCCTATCGGTTGTTGAGCGAAGCGGAATGGGAATACGTGGCCCGGGCGGGAACAACGACGAGGTGGTATTGGGGGGAGAGTGAGTTGGGACAATGTGACTATGCGAACGGAGCGGACTTGCAAGCGAAGAAGCACAACGGCGAGTGGACGGTTGTGGAGTGTGATGATGGATATTACCAAACCTCGCCGGTGGGGAGTTTTCAGGAGAATGCGTTTAGGGTATTTGATACGATGGGGAACGTGTGGGAATGGGTGGAGGATTGCTGGAACGGCAATTATAAGGGAGCCCCAACGGATGGCCGGGCGTGGCTGAGCGGAGACTGTAGCCGGCGCGTGGTGCGCGGCGGTTCCTGGCTCAGCGATCCGCCGTTCGGGCGACCCGCGAACCGGCTCAGGGACTATCCCGGCGCACGGGACTACGATCTCGGATTCCGGGTGGCCCGGACGCTCACCCCGTGAATCTTTACCTCCTTACATCTTGGCTTTGGGGGTCCAGGGGGCTGTGCCCCCTGGTTCGGGCCTAGAAGTCGAATGACGTTGTGATGGGTTGTAAGGGGTCACATGCTAGGGAGGAAAAGAAAAAGCAAGGACACTGTATCCCCGATTAAAGATGTCGAGGATGACAGATAAAAGCAAAAGCAAAAGCAAAAGCAAAAGACACTGGGGACCCCTCACCCCGCCGCCGAATCAATCCCCGATTAAGCATGTTGATGCCAGTGGCTGGGGCAGGTTCTTTCCCTCAAGGGGTGAGGAAGAACACCAACGAAGGAAAAGCCGCGAGCCGGACGGTGCAAGACCATGCACGTGAGACGGGTCCCGCGCTGGAAGCGCATTACCGGTTCATCCTGTGGCTGGTCCCGGCGGTTGGGCGGTTTCCCCGCAGCCAGAAGTTTCTCCTGGGGGATCGTATTCAGGGTACAGCCTTGGACGTCCTGGATGCCCTGATTGAGGCCACCTATACCCGGCAGCGCGAGGTATTGCTTGCTCGGGCCAATCTTGGGATTGAGAAATTGCGCTTTTTGTTCCGGTTGGCCCGGGACCTGCACTATCTGGACGTTCGGCGGTACGAGTTTGCGGCCCGGTCCCTGGATGACACCGGGCGCAAGATCGGCGCCTGGAGAAAGACGCATCGTGGCCAGGAAAGCTCACGACCTGTTTGACGCCATTGCGAATTTTACGGCCCTGGTGGCTGCCGGCCGGCGAGCGGCCCGGGGCAAATGGAGTCACCCCGGGGCCGCGACGTTTCTTGCGAACCTGGAGACCGAAGCCCTGCGCCTGGAGCAAGAACTCACGACCGGCCGGTATCGTCCGGGCCGCTATACCACGATCGAGATCTTCGATCCCAAGCACCGGGTCGTGTCCGCGGCGCCGTTCCGCGATCGCGTGGTGCATCATGCCTTGTGCGCGGTCTGTGAGCCGATCTTCGAACGCGGGTTTATCTTCGACAGCTACGCCAACCGCACAGGCAAAGGGACGCACCGCGCCGTGGCCCGCTACGAGACGTTCCGTGACCACTACCGGTACGTGTTGCGGTGCGATATCCGGCGGTATTTTCCGGCCATCGACCACGATCTGTTGAAACGCGACCTGCGTCGCCGTATCGCTTGCCCACGGACCCTGTCCCTGGCGGACCGGATCATCGACGGGTCCAACCTCCAGGAGCTGGTCAACGACTATTATCCCGGAGACGATTTGTTCACCCCGTATGGCCGGCGTCGTGGCCTGCCCATCGGCAACCTGACCAGCCAGTTCTTCGCCAACGTGTACCTGGACGGCCTAGATCATTTCTGCAAGGAGGTGCTGCGAGCCAAGGGGTACTTGCGGTACGTGGATGACTTTGCCCTGTTCCATGACGACCCCGGTTGCCTCGATGCCTGGCGGCACCGGATTGCCGGGTTTCTGGAAGGCCGTCGCCTGCGTCTGCATCCGCGCAAAACCCGGATCATAGAAACAGCGGTGCCGTCGGAATTTCTGGGATTTGTGCTGCTGCCCGGCGGGTGGCGTCGTCTGCCGGAAGCGAACGTGCGGCGGTTCCGCAATCGGTTGCGGGGGCTGCGCGACCGCTTGGCCTGCGGCCGGGTCACGGACGAAGAGGTGGCGTGCCGGGTCACGGCATGGGTGGCTCACGCCGAACATGCCCATACGTGGCGCTTGCGCCATGCGATCTTTCGGGCCGGGTGGGTTCCCCCGGTTCGGGAGCCTGACCGTCCCCCTGCCGGCGCGTGTTGCGCGGCGGTTCCTGGAACAACAATCCGCAGAACGTGCGACCCGCGAACCGTAACAGGAACAATCCCGGCAACCGGAACAACAATAACGGATTCCGTGTGGCCCGCACGCTCCGCTGCCGGAGCCGGTGGTCTCATGGGGCCGCCGGGTGTGCGAACGAGCGTCCAGGGACGGTCATGATGAATGCACGACCGGTGTCCCTTTTGCCCCGCTTCGGCGGGGGAGGGGTGCCGGCTTGTTCCTTCCGGGCGTGCCTACTCGGTTGTCAGCGGGCTTGGCGTACGCGCGGGTTGTCGAGTGACGCTACGCTCACCAGACCGACGGGCTTGCAGGCAATACAGGAAATACGAATGTTTCTCATCCCGGTCCTCTCCCTCAAATGCAAGGGAGGAAAAAGCAAAGACACTGGATCCTCGATTAAAGATGTCGAGGATGACAGATAGAGACAAAAGCAAAAAGAAAGACTCTGGATCCCCGATTAGATCCCTGATTAAGAATGTCAGGGACAAGCGTCGGGGATGACAGGACAGAGAAAGACCGGGTTGATGAGAGGGCAAGAAATGAGAAAAGTCCGGGCGATGGAGCCCAAGGGATGTTCCCGGGGGCATTGCGATTAGGAGGAACGAAGATGAAACATGGTCGAGTTTGGCTTGGGTTCAATCTCACCGCCATCTGTGCGGTGACCATGGTGTTCGCTGGATGTAGCACACCGTCCATTTTTCGCGAATACGAAATTCACGACGATAAGGCGACCAGCATCCTGATTGATGCGAAGCAGCGCGCAATTCTCGCAGTACATTCTCCACAGCTAGCCAAGCTCGAGGAAAATAGTTCACAAGACAAGGACAAAGAAAATAGTTCACAAGACGAGCCCGAGGGAACAGATTTATCAGAACAGCAAGGCCAGTCCGAGGAAAACAAGTCTGAGAAAAATGAGCAATCGACACGGCTTCGTCAGGTTATTGTATGCGCAGAGCCCAGCCCTGATGCGCTTTCTAGCATAAGTAATATATTGAGTGCTTCTATAGGAAACGGGATATCCGGATCTAATGATGGTAGCGGAAACGCAACAATAGATCAGGCTCTCGAAGAGATCGCTCAGAAGCTGGCTGCACGAAACGCGACGATCCAGTTGCTTCGTGATGGCCTGTACAGGCAGTGCGAAGCCTACCTGAACGGCATGATCGACAAAAAGGAGTACAAAGACCTGGCCGACCGCTATATCGACGGAATGGTCGCTCTTCTCGCGATTGAACGGATTACCCCTGATCCGGCCGAGGATAAAGCGTCTGATTCGAAAACAGAAAGTGTTTCTACGGAAACACAGGGACAATCCCCGTCTCATGCAGAGCCTCCCAGCAAAGAGGCGATTGAGGCGGTCAGGGATATTACTCGTGCTTTCCTGGATAGGAGCCAAGTCGACAAATGTATGGATTCACTCTCTGCTAACAAACAATCTGCCATTGATATGTGTCTTTTTATTGCGACATCGAAATTATCTGAAACAGATAAGGCTTTTATAAAGTCTAACGTCCGTGGCCTTATGGATGCCCTTACAGAAAACAGTAAGCTTAACGAAAAGACAACCAGCGCTTTAGGTAAGGCCAACGGGAATCTTACCAAGACCACGACTGCCTTGGGTGCGACCAAGGAAGAACTTGCTGTGACCAACAAAAACCTGACTGAGACCGACCAGACCCTTGGCAAGACCTCGGATGACTTGAAGGCAACCAAGGAAGAACTTGCTAAGACTAACAAGAATCTTACCAAGACCACTGATGTCTTGAGTAACACTAACGAGACACTTGGTGAGACGAACGCTGCCTTGAGCGAGACCAAGGAAAAATTTGCGAATACCTTGAATACGACCAACGAGAACCTCGGCAAGGCCACTACGGCCTTGAGCACGACGAATGAGAAACTTGAGAAAGTTGGCGAATCGCTTCCGAAACCGGACAGCGAAGACGACGTGAATGCCGAGCCCCTGAATGGTAACGAGGCCAAAACGTCACAAGAGACGAATGGCCAAGTGTCTGATGAAGGAGAAACGGCTGATCAAAAGTCTCAACAATAATCCATTCACGGCGAAGCTGCCTTGGTAGCACTCATCCGGGATTGTCGGGTGACGCCTTCGGCTTACCTGCCCTACAGTCCCTCACCCCGGTCCTCTCCCTCAAATGCGAGGGAGGAAAAGGAAAACCAAAGGCCCTAGATCCCCGTAGATTGTCTGGATCCCCGATTAAGAATGTCGGGGGCAAGCGTCCAGGATGACAGACAGAAGCCTGGGTAGCCTGTGTAGGTCGGATTAGCGAAGCGTAATCCGACAGTTCGAGCATGCTCCAGTCGTCACCGTCCGCTTGAATGTCGTATACTCACGACCATGTACTATAGACGGGCGTTTATCCCCGGAGGAACCTAT
>JAJDZM010000272.1 GCA_022824615.1 Candidatus Binatia bacterium
AATCAGAAGTTCGTAGACTAGGAGATGGGGCATTGTACATGATTGAGCAGAAACGTTTGGACCTTTTGACTCCGTATGATCTTGAGACTTGGCAGGAATATCTCAACCAAAGCTCAACACGATAAAAATCGATTGGAAAGCAGTTGAGCCATACTCTAAGCATCACTTTCTCGCTGTCGGACATAGGCGTTACGTATTGCGTCTAACAGTCCGTCTGATCGGCACTCGTACTGCGAAAATTCCTGCATATTATCCCGGTTCAGATGCAACTGGCCTTCGCCGACGTTTCCACGATGTTGCCCCGTAGAGAAGTAGCGATTCGTTTCAACCTCTCTTGAGGAAAGAACCCAATATCTGATGCGGTCGCGCCATACCGCCACCCATACAAAAACATCACAACAAGCGGGCTTTATCTGCTGAAAGTTCATATCGAACTGTTTGTCGGAATCCGACGAGAGTGCCTTCACGTATAAGGGAGCGTCACTGTCAAAATCCACCGCACGTGAAGCCTTTACTTCAATTTTAATCTGTCCATCAAGAAAGAAATCGTATTGACCGGAATACTGTGGGTCGAGCTTCTTTTGCGGCTTTACCAAGTCAGGCACAAGTGCTTTCAGATGCCCCTGTGCCCAGGTCACACCAAAGCCAACCGGTGCACTAATCTCAAAAATATAGAGGTATAGGTTTCTAGCAATATAATCGTCTCGGAGTTCAATGTAGGCGTCAAGCGTCAACTTATTGAGGCCAAGCAAGGTGGAAATGACATATTCGTATTCGTTGAATGGGTAGACCGAAACGAGGTTTTCCAGCCTTTCTCGAAACTCATCCGCATTATCCAGGGTCGCAATCATCTCATCAAGAATTTGCCGAAGTTTTTCCACCGTCGCTGCCTCCTGTGCTTGTATATTACAGAAGGTCAAGCTGATGAGATTGCTCCGTGACAGGAGCGGGGGCTCTGCCTACGGTGGGGTTAGAAATGGAAGGCAGGACATCTTCAAAAGGGTGTCCATTCTGCCAACCGAGTCGCCCGGCTTTACGCCACAATTCCAGGCGACGTATGGTTATCTCACAGTAAATAGGGTCGATGTCTGCCGTAAAGCACCGCCGCCCCAGACGTTCGCACGAGAGCACTGTTGCTCCTGAGTGCGCAAAGAAATCTATGACGAGGTCGTCCTTGCGAGAACTCGCCGAGACTATCCGGTCTATGGCCTTGACCGGTTTCTGCGCATAACAGCCGGATACGTTCTCCTCCATCCGATAGAAAACTTGCTGAATATCAACCCATACATTACCAGGCCGGATATTCTCGGATTTACTCCGTTCGATATTTTCAGTGCGCTCCCCCCCCACGTCTTTGTAATAGCCACGGAGGATTTTGGGGATGTCGGTATACTGAACCTCAAAGAACGGATTGCCCTTTGTGTAGTAGAGCAACTCTTGTCGAACAGACATCCAGTTCTTCTGCGTTCCGTAACCCCGCTGGTTTCTCATGGTCAAGAACGAACGTGCCTGAAAGTTCTCTACCCCCCGCATCATGACCATGAAATCAGGGAGTGGCTGGAATGCGTTTTTTTGATCCGCGCCAATCCAGACATAGAAGGACGAGTTCGAGGAAAGCACCGAGTCGTTAACACGCACCCATTGTTCCGACCAATCAATAAAATCGCGGAGTTTTCTGACTTCAAAAGCAACAAGGTTGTACGGCGGGTCCTGAATCGCCAATACCGCTTGCTCTCCGTTCATGAACAACCCTATCTGGCTGGCGTCCGTCGTATCGAGGCAGCCCACCTTGTGGCGGCCTTGTGGGTCTTCCCAGATTTCTCCCGGCTTTAAGCGGCAATACGGCAGGAGCCGCTGCCTCATCACATCATCTTCATCAAGCCGGGGAAGAGGGTTATTTTTCATACCCCACTCACTTTTTCACAATCTTACGCCTCCACGTTCGAGCGTAGCACGCGGCCGGACAGTGGGCCGGTCTGCTGCCCGTCTGAGAACAAGACCCGGCCGTTCAGGATCGTATGCGCAATGCCCGTCGATTTCTCGATATAGCGCAGCCCTCCACCCGGAAAATCGTGCACCGGCTCCTGTTTCCCGCAATTGACGGTCTCGGGGTCAAAGACCACCAAGTCGGCGATCATACCCGCAGCCACCGTCCCGCGTAGTGGGACGCCAAAGACCTGGGCGGGGACAGACGTCAGCTTCTGGATAGCCGTCTCAAGCGGTAACATCTGCTTGTCGCGCACAATGGTGCCCAGCAAATAGGTGGAATACCCCGCCTCGCAGCGCATATCGGCATGGGCTCCGCCATCAGACAGACCAACCAGGGTATGAGGATGATTCAGCATGTCTTTATTGACCTCTCCAAACTCGTACAAAAACTGCATGCCGAGGGTGTCCTGCAAGGCCAAGTCAAAGAACAGCTCAAGTGGGTCTTTGCCCTGCTCCTGGCTGAGGGTCGCCAGGCTTTTGTCGAGCAGGGGTTGCAACTCGGGTTTGTCAACCGTGAACACGCGCATCTGCTCCCATTTTCCGGTGAACACTCTGGGTTGTTTGAGTTCTTCACGAAAGGACGCTCGAAACGCCGAGCTGGTGTATACACGCTGCTGCTCTTCTAAGGGCCGGTCAAAGATATCTTTCCAGCAATCGAAATTACCAAAGATAAACGGGCGCTTCAGACTAAAGCGGGCACTCTTGTAATGGCACGGCACCTGCCCCAGCGGCAGATAGCCCCGGTCAAACAGCGGCACCACCCGGTTGACGGCCGCCTGCCAGGCGTCGGGAGGTGCTTCCGGCTTTTGCAGCAACCCCAGCCACGTAACCGGTCGCTCGCTCTGGAGCAGCAAAAAGGTCAACAGGTCATACTCCTCATCAGACAAGAACCCGGGGCTCCGCGTGAGCGCAATCTCGATACTCCCCCGGCCGAGTTTTTTGAGCACGCCGGACAAGGCCCCCAATTCGTCCCGGCTGGCCACTCGACACGGCAGCGGTCGGCCCTGAAACCCCAGGTGCTGGGGTAAGACAGTTGTGGAAAAACCAAAGGCGCC
>JAJDZM010000107.1 GCA_022824615.1 Candidatus Binatia bacterium
TCGTTGGTGATCTTGCCCCAGTGAGCCACCTCAGCCCAGTCACGAATGTCCATCGCGCCTGCGCCGCTGGCCGTTGTGAGGTATTCGGGATGGCGGAACGTTTCGCCAACAAATTTCTTTGCCTGTTCTGATTCGTGGCCCTCGATCTTATAGCGGCCATCACACGCAATATAGCAGTCAGACGAACACACTTCCGAGTATTTATGGTATTTTTTGACCCAGTTATCCGACCGTACTTCCTCGCCGCGGAACAACGCGCCTTGGTTGTTCCGCCAGAAGTTTCCGCCGATCCTTTGGTACATCTCGACCGCGCCCAGGGTTCCACGCCGTTTGAAACCGTACGCCGCTTCGTTCCCATCCAGCTTTTGGCGAAAGTCGTCCGACCATTCCAAGAGTCCATTCGGATTATCTATTTTCACGCCGCCGTTGCCCTGCACGGCGATGGCTTTCAGGTTCTTAGAACCCATGACCCCACCGCCACCAGACCGGGCATGAATGCGCCAGCCATCTGAGACCACACCGGCGATACCAACCTGATTTTCCCCGGCCTGGCCGATGGACAAGGTATGCGTGGTGGAGGGATAGTCGCCTAATTCCTGCTTGAGCATTTCGTGCGTTTCTTCGCAGCCCTTGCCCCACAGGTGGGTCGCGTCGCAGATAGTGACTTCTTCGTTGCAAATATGCAGATAGACCGGCTTGGGAGCCTTACCGGTGACAACGATATAGTCAAAGCCGCTAAAGCGGACCATATAGGGAAATTTGCCTCCCCCGGCCGAGTCCCCAAAAATCCCGTAACACGGGCTCTTAAACGTCAGCCGGCCTTTGACCCCAATCCCTGAGCCAACACCGGCGAGTGGCCCCACGCCGAAGATAAAGATATTATCCGGGCTGCGGGGGTCACACATGGGGTCATGTTTGAGAAAATGCTCCCACATGAGCCAGTCATTAATGCCCGAGCCGCCCACCCAACGCTCAAACAGCGCGTGCGGGATACGCTCTTTTCTGATTATCCCTGTCGTCAGATCAACTCTCAGCAGTCCACCTTCCATAATCAAAACCCCTTTGTGGTTGCAGTGTCGCTCTTACGCCGCGGAGCTTACCTTTCCTTTGGATAACATCGCCTGCATGATCCCAACTTCGTCTCGCGCTTCTGGCTTTTGACGCAAAATTTGTCCGAACGCTGCTTTTTCTTCATAAAACAGAACGGGCAGCCGAGGATATTGTTTGCCGGCATTGAGCATCTCGGGACGGGTGGAACAGGCTTTCACACAGGCCGGGTCCCCGCCGCACAAATCGCACTTAAGCAGCTCACCGGTCGGCGCAACAAAGACCGTGTCAAACGGACAGCCAGGAACGCATTCCATGCACTGAATGCATTTGTCCTGGTCAATCACCGCGGCCTGAGTCTCGGGGTCATAATAGAACGCATCCGTCGGACAGACTTCAGCACAAGGAGGCGGATTGGCGCAGTGATGACAGATGGCCGGCATAAATCCGAAGCCATCTTTTGAGACGCGCGAGACCTGGGGCGCATGGTCGATTTTAATGCGCGTCCAGACCGGGTTCAGCTCTCCCTCCGGTGAGTGGATAAGCGAGCATGCCACCTCACACATTTTGCAGTCAGTACACAGGTTTTGGAGCGCAAAGAGCTTGGTTGGAACATTCGGGACATCGTCTCCGGGCCGGTACCATACCTCGCCGTTGACGAGTTCTTTTTGTCTGATTTCCTGCATAGGAATAGGCCCCTCCTTACCGCAGGTGCATGCTATGCCGGATGACGTTTGCCTGTCAAGCGAAAACCCCGTAAATACATATCATCGGTCCGAGAGGCCAGCCTGGAAGGGAACTGCATGAAAAAGCGAGAAACCCTGATTCATCCCACATTTGGTCGCCTGCCGGCCAGAAAGGTGCTGGAGTGCATCTTCGCCCTCTCCCCCACCGGGAAAATCGTGCACCATCATCTTGAGGAAGTCAGCACGAGTGAGAGCGGTGGCGAAACGGACGGAGAGATTGAGTATACGCTCACAGGCGCACAGCCGGCAGCCGGACGAGAACGCTGCCGCATCATCCCGCCCTTTGTCCGGGAATTCGACCCGCCGGAATTCCCGATTCCACAGGAGTCTCGTTCATGAGCGTCACCCCCCTCACCCCCCAAGAAGCGTTTGAGCGCATGCAGACCGACTCCGCTGCGACGTATGTTGATGTTCGAACTGTGGCCGAGTTCGCCACCGGTCATCCCAAAGGAAAAGTCATCAACATCCCGATTGTCTTCTTTCATCCGACCACGAATGAAATTTTTCAAAATGAGAGCTTTGATCTGGTCATGGCAGACGTGTGTCCCAAAGAGACTCCGTTGATCGTTGGCTGTGAGAAAGGACCTCGGGCAAAGCAGGCGGTCGAGCGACTCACGGCGGCGGGCTATGAAAACGTGCACTTGATGGAAGCGGGTCACGCTGGCTGGAAATCCGCCGACCTGCCGGTCACGACCGATAATAGAGACGGGATCAGCTATGTTTCTCTCCTCACTCCGGCCAAACGGAAACAGAAAAAAAAGAAGAAAAAGGCAGCCCATTAACTTCCTCCATCGCTGTCCATGACAGCCGACCGGCATGTTTTGGACTGAGGATATCCTATGCCTCTCGCTCGGCTGACGATCCACTGCTGTTGTCTTCTGGTGTCCGTCGCACTGCTGTCCTCGCCAGCCTTGGGAGAAGACGACTATCGGTCCGTCATCGCGCGACAGGAAGGAGAGGTGCTCCGATTCCTGCGAGCCTTTGAGCGTGTACAGGAACAGCTTCACCCGGCAAAATTCACTCAGCTCCAGGCCGACCTCAGCCAGACGGTTGGCGAGCTGTTCGCGCGCCTCCGCTCTGAATTGAACGACCTCAAGCCACCCCCGGAGCGGCAGGATTTCCACCGGACCTGGCGTGAGGCCGTTGGCCTGCTGGATACGACCTATGGAATGTTTGTACGGAGCGATCAGGCCGGCTTTATGGGGGCGTTTATGCAGAGCCGCTCGGCCTTCACTCGGGCGCGCTATCTTTTGTACGGAATCCGCTTGGACACGCCCGTACTGCACCCCTACTGGGTTCTACCGGAGGCGGTGGCGCATCTCCACAGACTGGAAAAGCGTGTCCCCGCCCAGCAGCATCGGGTCGGTATTTCCCATCACCCCCCGTCGAGCAATCACGGAGCCTACTCACTCTATGTGCCGGAGCACTATAACCCCCAACGCCACTGGCCGCTGATTATCGCCCTGCACGGTGCTGGCGGGGCGAATGGCGAATACTTGCTGACATGGCTGCGGCCGGCCAAGAGCAAAGGCTATATTGTCCTTGCGCCCAAATCGCTCGGTCTGACCTGGGCGATTGAGAAGCCGGAACCGGACGTCGTGTCCGTAACCTCCACACTCATGGCTCTGCGCGAACGCTATGCCATCGATCCCGACCGGATTCTTGTCACCGGCTTGTCGGACGGCGGAACGTTCTCGTATGCGCTAAGCGCCAGCCGGCCCAACCTCTTTGGTGCCGTCGCTCCGGTTGCCGGAGTCTTGCCGCCCTGGCTGGATATGCAAAAGGCCGTCACCCTGCCCTTTCTGATTATCCACGGCAGTCAGGATTTTATTTTTCCTGTGGCGGTTGCCCGCCTGGCCCACGCCACACTTGTCGAAAACGGTCTCAAAGAAGTAACATTTACAGAGCTGCCGGAGTGGGGTCACGCGTATACCTACTCGATTAACGAAACCTATGTTCTGCCTTGGTTTGAGCGCTTGTTTGAATAAGGAATTACGCCGGGGAATATCGGTAGGCATGATAACAGTGGAGGAAGCCAGTTTCCCTTGCAATCTCAAAAGCCACGTGAAAGGTTGGCCGCTTAGTGTTTCCGGCCAATGAGGAGAGTCGAATGAGTACGCGTATGGATGCTGCCCTGCCCGCCCAACCAGCCGAGAGTGTGCAAGTTTCGTTACAGCAGGACTTCGACGCCGGCGTGCATCGCTGGCACGAGAAGTACCCGAAACTCGGGACCGGACCGGTCTCTGTCGAACCCCTAGTCTCCAGGCAGTGGTTTGAGGCTGAACGCGAATATATTTACAAAAAATGCTGGCTGCACGTCGGAACGGTGGACGCCATTCCCAACCCCGGCGACTATTTTGTTCATGAGATCGCCATTGCCAAGGCATCCATTGTCCTCATTCGGGGCAAAGATAATGTTGTTCGTGGTTTCTATAACGTCTGCCGCCATCGAGGTAACAAACTGGTCTGGGACTATAAAGGCTCAAGCTCGTGCTATTTGAGCTGTAAGTTTCATGGCTGGGTCTACGACGCCGAAGGCACCCTAAGAGACGTGCCCGACGGCGAGCGCTTTTATGAGAATCTTGAGGGCAAGGCCAACCTCATTCCGGTGCATACTGCGGTGTGGGAAGGCTTTATCTTCGTGAATCTCGACCCCCATCCGACCGAGACCTTGGAAGAATATCTGGGAGAAGCCGGCCAGCGCATGAAGGACTTTCCGTTTCAGCGCGTCCCGCTCCAGTTTCATTATCAGTCCTATCAGCGCGCCAATTGGAAGCTGATGTTGGACGCGCAGTCCGAAATCTACCACGTGCGCTATCTGCACAGTTACTCCTGGCCGGATGTCTTTACCCGCCCGGACAACCCCTACGGCCATGCCTATGCACTGGACCTGTACGATCGCCATCGTGTCGGCAACTGGCCGGGCAATAAGTATTTTCAGCCCAAAGATGTTGAAGGCTTAGCCCTTGGCAGATCGGCTGCCATCACCTCCAGAGACAACGATTTCGTTCTGCCCACCGGTCAGGGCATCAATGTCACCAATGCGGACGATTGGGGCTTTGATATTGTCCACGTTTTTCCGAATCTCAACATCCTCATTCTGCCCGGCGTGTGGCATACCCATCAGTTCTGGCCTATCTCGGAAAACGAAGCGCTATGGGAACTCAAGATTCACATGCCGAGCGCCGCAACCCCGAGCGAGCGCTTCGGGCAGGAATACAATAAAATCCTCCTGCGGGACGCTCTGCTTGAAGACGGCGCCACGCATGAACATACCCAGGACGCCCTGGAGACCGGAGCCATTGAGCGGATTTATTTGCAAGATGAAGAACTCTTTGTCCGCCACTCGTATTGGGCCGTAGAGCAGGAGATTCGCGCCAGACGCGATGGCGTCCGCGACTCCCTGTTCGATGAGGATTGACGATGGCCGACCCGCTCTTGCCCCAGGAATTCGCCGACCTGGAACCGCTGGCCCAGGCCGGCTGGTGCTTAGCGACCGAACGTGAACGCACTAAAAAGCGGCGTACCAGTACAACCGAAGAACTGCGCGCGTTTTACGCCACAGTTCGGCCCCGCCTTCAAGCCGCCTTGGATTATCTGGACCAGTTCTCTGTAAATGATATGCCGACCAAAGAGCAAAACCTCTTCAACCTCACCCTCAGCATGACGGAAGTGGCGTTTGCCGTGGAGAAATACAACGGCAATCCCAGCGGCTTTCAGGCTATCGAGGCCTCGCGCTTTGTCCCCGTGCACGATATGCCGTTGGGGGCGGCGCCGAAACCAACATTGTATAAGGGCGAGGATTAACTTGCAGGAGCATTCTCATGATTAAAGGATTTGCGCTGATACCCAAGAAACCGGACATCAGTCACGAGCAATTTCATCGCCACTGGCGTGAAGTCCATGCTCCCCTGGCGGTTCGTATCAAAGCGCTGAGACGCTATGTGCAGAGCCATCGCATGCCACAAGACATCCCCGGAGTCCCCTCCAGTCCATACGAAGGTCTGGCCGAGATTTGGTTTGACGACCTGGAAACCGGCCAGGGGCTGGGCGGCAACCCCGATTATATGAATGGGGCCTACCCGGATGAGCCGAATTTTATTGCCGACGAGGGTCCGTCGTTTTTGATGACGCGAGAAAATGTCGTCGTCCCGGGGCCCGAGTTGGCTAAAGACGCACCCGGTGTCAAGGCCCTTTTTCTGCTCAAACGCAAACCGGGGCTCAGCGTTGCCGAGTTTCAGGACCATTGGCGTCATGTCCACGCTCCCATCGTCCCCAGAACGCCGGGCCTCAGACGCTACGTCCAATGCCACGTCGCCCCCGAAATCTACGAAACCGAGACACCTGTTTTTGACGGTGTCGCCGAGCTGTCGTGGGCTGATATGGCTGCCTTTGAAAAAGGCTGGCAGTCGGACGAAATGCAGATCGAGCAGATTCAGGGCGACGTGCCGAATTTCATTGACCTCAAGAATTCAGTGGGTCTTTTAGTCGAAGAAATCCGCATTATCTGGCCCTAAAACAGCCCAACCTCTCTGCCTTAAAAATCCCCCCCCAGGAGGGGTGCCGCGTAGCGGCGGGGTGGGTTCCTCCCACCTCAGGCGGCCTTGCATGATAGGCTTCACCTCGCTGGCCAGATGTTCGCCGGTGAGCATAACATCCTTCTCCTTCATCGTTTTGAGGCACGGCCAGTCCGTCTTAGACGTTTGGGAAGAAAATAATTTTCTCATTTCAAGCGCGGCGCCGGTGTACGTCGTGCTCTTTCCAACCGGGAACGTGCGCCGTCATCACTGCCTTGAAGAGTTTCCCATGGTTGGGAACACGTAGATGCAGCAACTCGTGCGCAATGACGAAGTCCTGAAATCCCGTTTCCTGTTTGACCAGATCGGTAGCAAAGGTAACAATTCCCGATGTCGAGCAAGACCCCCACTTCCGCGTCATGCGCTGAACCCGTACCAGCCGCGGCCGGACGCGCAATCGCTGCGCCCAATACTCGACGCGGGCACGGATGACTTCACGCTGTTCGCCACTTTTCCGCATCAGCGTCTGCGCCTAGAAGAATTGTGAGAATACGTCCCACGACACGGCCCCGTTCATCCTTCTTCAGCCGCAGAAGTGGGCGATAGAGGGCTGCCCGCAACCGCCTCTCCTCCTCGGCGTTGACGGACGCGTTGGGGAAGCGGTCGAGAAGCGTTTCCACTTCCCGCGCCATGTCCAGTGTCGATATGCTGGCAGCCTTCAGAACAGGGTCATCTTTAAGCGCCCAGTGGACCCCGAATGCGCGTGGCGAGAGTCCACTTTCCCTCATGGCCGCAACGGCTGCTTCCTTCTCCTTGGCGAGGGTAGCAAGCAATTCCATCGCTGCGAGCCCGGTCGTTTTACGATCCTCCAAATCCTTCAGAATACGTTCAGCCCGTTCCTTCAAGGGCAGCAGCACGGACTCCATTTCCGAGTCGTTCTCGACCTCCCGCCACAGACCGCGCACGAGGTTGAACACCTTCGCTTCGTCCGAGCCTCGCTCGCCTTGAAGTGCTTTGAGGGTGTTCACGTCGAACGTCACTGTTTTGGTTGAGTAGCCCAGCCCCTCCTGGCTAGCACTCTCCTGAACCAGAAAGCGGGTCTTATTGGCCAAGTCCACCACGTAGTCGACGCGGTTTGCGTAGGCGTTATGTACGGCGGAATACAGCTGGGCGAGTCGCTTGTAGGTCGCAATGTGCTCGCGGAGTTCCGGCACAGGCGACAAAATCTCCCAGAGCGCCTCGATCTCTTTGTAGGCTTCGAAGAACGCCTTGCGCGGCTCTGGGTCGAAGAAGCGTCCATAGACGACCCTTTCGAGACGTTCGTCCGCACTGCCGCTTCCCTCGTCAGCGAGGTAGTCGGTTTTCGCTCTTTCAATCTTTTTCAGAAAATCCTGCAAAAGCAGATCTATATCCTCAATCACACCGTTAACATCGGACGAGTCAAACCGCAGCGCCTTCCTCAATTCGCGTAGCACACCTACGAAGTCAACGATGAGGCCGATACGCTTGCGAGCATCGTTTGCGTCTACATGGGGACGGTTTACTCGCGCAATCGCCTGCAAGAGGACGTGGTCGCGCATCGGTTTGTCGAGATACATGCAATAAAGGAGCGGTACGTCATAGCCCGTCAACAATTTGTCCGTCACGATGAGAATTTTTGGATTCTCGGCTGCCTTCTCGAACATAAGGCGCGTGTTTACCTCGCGTTCAGGAGAGAGTTGGAGTTCCGCAACGAGCGGGCGGTCAACGCTATCAGCTGCGTTCTTGGTATAGACTGGTGCAGTCCATTCCGGGGGTAGAAGTGTGTCGAGGGCACGCTTGTACTTCGCGCAGGCTTCGCGGTTCACACCGACGAGAAACGCCTTATAGCCGAGCGGAGCTACGTTTTCCTTAAAGTGTTCGGCGACAAATGCAGCGACCTTCTCAATACGATCATCCGCGGTCAGGAAGGTGCGCAGGCCAACCGCTCGGTCAAGGATTTTGTTGAGTTCGTCGACATCGGAGACTCCCTCGGTTTCGGCCAAGGCGAAAAATTCCTTGTTGAGTTGCTCTGTCGGCACCGTTATCGCGCTTGGCGCCATCGTGTGGCGAATCGGCAGGGTCGTCTCGTCCGAGATTGACTCAACGATTGGATATCTATCGAGATATTTCCGTTCGTCGTCGATGCCGAATATCTTGAAGGTCCCTTCCCCGTGTACGGTTCGGTCGATCGGCGTGCCAGTGAACCCGATGATCGTCGCATTGGGCACGGCTGCCATCAGACAAGTGCCCAGGTCCTTGGCAACCGAGCGGTGAGCCTCGTCAATGAACACGTAGACGTTGTCACGGGTATTGGCGTTCTCCTCGATGCCCTCGAATTTGTGAATCATGGAGAGAATCAGACCACGCTTGTCGGTTTTGAACAGTTCCCGGAGTTCCGTCTTGGAGTTCGCGCGCCAGACTGCAATGTCCCGCTGCTGCATCTCACCAAGCAGTTTTTCGACCCAGTCCTTGAGGCGTCCTTCAAGCTCTGTCCGGTCCACAACCGCTACCACCGTCGGCGCACGAAAGCGGTCCTTCTGTTCCAGGATCAGACGGGCGGCGATGAGTAGGGTAAAGGTCTTGCCGGAGCCCTGGGTATGCCAAATAAGCCCGCGCCGTTTCGCCGGGTCGGCACAGCGCTCGACAATGCGGCCGACCGCACGACGCTGATGCTGACGCAGTACGGACTTCCGCGTTTCGCCATCTTCGACGTAGAACAGTATCCAGTCTTGCAGGGTGCGCAGCAGATCGGTTGGCTCAAAAAAGGACTGAACGGCAAACCGATAACTCTCCTCCTTTCGCTCCTTCCAGCGCGCCATGAAGCGGCGCGAAGCGTTCCAGGTAACGCCGTACCAATAGTCGAGGAGATGGGTAACGTTGAAGAGTTGCGTCGTGCCCATCAACTCGGGCGTCTCCTTCTCGTAGCGTCGCAACTGCGTGACACCCCGTTCAATAGCGTCAGCATCCGTCGGGTTCTTGTGTTCGACTATGACGACCGGCACGCCGTTGATAACGAACATCACGTCCGCACGGTTGCCCTTTCGAGCCGGCGGCTTGATCTTCCATTCCCAGGTGACGTGCAAGACGTTGGCTCCCGGCGTCTCAAAGTCGATGAGCCGGACGGGTCGGTGGCGTTGCTCAGTCTCGTCATACCCCTGTCGCTCGCCGCGCAGCCAAGCGAGCATTTCGCGGTTGCCTTCGATTGTCGGCGGGAGCGCTTCAAGCTTCTCGACGGTGGCGCGGATGGCGTCGGCGGTCATCCAGGGGTTGAATCGCCCCAGGGCTTCCTCGACCTCAGTTCGGAACAGCATCCCAGCTTCACCCCCGCGCTTGCACACCGCGGCTTGGGGCGTGAGCGGCGTCCAGCCGATCTCCGCGGCGTGGTGGACCATCGGGAACTGGACGCTGTCCGCTTCGGTGATGGTGATGTCTGTCATGATACGAACTTTCCAGTTCCACACACGGCACGTGTTCTGTATCAAGCCGGGACGCGGTAGAAACGCCTCTGCAAGTCTCCCATCAGAACAGACACCACTTCGGGGACGAGCGGCTGCAAATCCCGTAGGTGAACACGATGGGGGCGCATGACGATAACCGGGATCGGCAGTTCGTCCACGTTCTGCTGATACTCCATACCTCGATCGACCGTGATCAGGGCGTCGAACCCTTGGTCAGCAGCCAAGGCCAACAGGCGGCCGTTTCTAATGCTTGCCCAACCCATCTGCTGAACCGTGCGTACGGTGAACGACTGCGGAAATGCCGAAGCGAGCGGCCGCGGCATATTCTCGTCAAGCAGCAGCTTCATTCGCCTCCACCAACAGCAGCGCCGTCGCACGCTGAAGCACCGCAATTGCCTGACTCCGCGATACCGTGGGGAAGTGATCAAGGAATTCGTCCAGCGGGTCTCCAGCTTCCAGATAATCCATCAAGGCTCGCACGGGCACCCTGGTGCCAGCAAACACTGGAGTCCCCCAAAGGATATCCGCGTTCCGTTCAATAAGCTTGTCAGTCATTGTCCCCTCCTTCTCATACGACGCCGAAAGGCGTGAACGGTTGAGTTTGGCCGCTTGACGCAATATCTGTATTAGTCATACCTTTAGCTAATCATAGATCAAGGAGCCAGCGATGCCAGTGGTGAACGTCCATCAAGCGAAGACCCATTTGTCGCGTCTGCTCGCGCAAGTCGAGAGCGGCGAGGAGATCATCATTGCTCGCAGCGGCACACCGGTGGCGCGGCTGGTACGTTTCCAAAAGCAGGGTAAACGGCAATTCGGCTCCATGAAGGGCCGAGTCCGACTCGACGACAGCTTCTTTGATCCGCTACCGGAAGAGGAATTGGCTGCGTGGGAGGGGAGTTGAGCATTGCGGCTCCTGCTCGACACCCATGCGTTCATCTGGTGGTTTTCCGGTGATAGTCGCCTGTCGATACCTGCACGGCAGACGATTGCGGACGACAGCAACAACATACTGATTAGTGCTGCGGCGGCTTGGGAAATCGCCACCAAACATCGGCTCGACAAACTCCCGAGCGCGGGGGCGCTGGCCCTCGATATAAGCGGGGCCATTGCTGGGCAAAATTTCGAGGAACTACCAATGACCGTAGAACATGCCGCACGCGCCGGAGCTTTGCCGGGTCCCCATCGAGACCCCTTCGACCGGATGCTCATCGCCTAGGCGCTGGCACACAACCTCATTTTCATTTCGAACGAATCACTCTTCGACCGGTACGGCGTTCGCCGCCTCTGGTAAGCCCTGTTGCCCCTTGGGCTTTGCCGGAGGGAGCAGAGGCATGCCAATCGTCCTCGTATAGATGAAGCCGGCCCGCCAGAACGTCTCCGCGACGGTCCATAGCTAAACTTGACCTGAGCCGGCGCAATTGGTCTTCCTTCAACCATTCTGTCCGTGTCCGTTTATACCCATTGGCACAATCTCTGAATCCGATTAAACATTGACCTCTCCATCCCTCAAATCTCGGAGGAATCTGGCAACTCTGGAATCAGATCTTCCTCATCAGGGAAAAGCTCTGAGAGTGAGGCAATGGTTAAGGCATTGTGCAAGAACTCTTTGGCACCACATACTTTCGCTACGATCTGGCCTTCCTGAGTCCCTAGTTGAGCGGAAATGCGCTTCTCTGCGACAGCTACGTCGTTATTTGGACCGACTACGGCGAGAAGTTTGCGAGTGCAATCCTGGCGGAGTGCCTGTTGTAGGATTCTATTTATGTGGTCATCGTTGAAGCCGTAACCGACGCAGACAATGACACGAGCGGCGTCCAAGGTCCACCGTCTGAGTTCATAGGCAAGAAAGAGGAAAGGATCGACGTACTGGAGTTTGTAGGAAGTTCCAAAAATAAGGGCTATTTTTTCGTCACTTATGGTGGATGGGGAGTCGGAGTAGGTGACCCTGTCTTCTTCATTGAAGTACCAGTCCATTGAACCGTGGAGCTTATAGAGCAGGAGTGGTCCTGGGTCGTCCGATGTCTCGTCAAACAGTCGCCAATCCCATACTCTCTCAGAGAACCCCCTTTGCACTTTCTCGCGACCGCAGGTCTCTTCGACACAGAGGTCATAGTTCAAAGAGAACACACGGAGAGGGTATTCGTATTCTCTCTGGAACCGCAACAGACCTTCATAGTAAGATGCTTTCTCTCTTTCCGGCAAAGCAACCCATTGGTCTCGAAGAATGTGTATGATTTCGCTCTGGAACTTATGGACATTTTCGAACTCGGCTCCAGCTACATCTTGTAGCTTTGGGTTCCACGAACCTACAAAAGGATAAAGCGTATGACGCTCCTTTTTACGGAGTTCGCCCAGAACGTTTACAAGTCGTTCAATATTGAAGGGGACGTTGTCTCCAAATATTCCATCCAATCCGTCTGCATAGAAAATGGAGCTGCGTATATAGCGATAGAGGTCCCTGAAGACACTCCATTTCCCATCATTACCAGAGACTAAGTTCTCTATCTCACGAACCATTTTGTCAGAGTCAGGTATGCCGGCCTCCACGCTGGCGCCAGCACCAAGTAGTAAGATTATCTCGTTGCGTTTGAAGACAGTCGTAGCCATTAGAGGAACCAAGGTGTGAGGATGCCAACATCTACTTTGGGAAGTCCATGTCCCTCAAACTCTTTTAGGTACTTAGCGATCAGTTGGGCGTAATAGACAGATACCGGCAGCGACTTAGCATTGAATCCGCGCCAGTTGGCCCCCGATAGGTTTATTGCATCTTGAAGGTGTGCTCGCTGTTGCTCCCGAGTTAAGTCCCTCTCTGGATATGTGAACTTCACATGCAGCGGGCCTCCGACCATCCCACGGACAGTGGGCTGATTGTACTGCAATCCCTCAAACCAAACGATGAACTCGCTATCAGAGAGCGGGAGCATAGTACTTTCGTAAGGGACGCGGCTATTATGATCCACCGCAAATCCGAAGAACCGGTTCCTGTCGTTGAACTTGAGCGAGACAAATTCTCCAGACTCTTGTTGCCCTCGTTGCTCCTCAAGCGCCGTAGCGACGCTTTCCAATTCTCGCCGGCCGATAGAAAAGGTAGCGTGTACTACAAAGCTTGAGAAGCGGGAGGAATAATCAGCAAAGATGTTCCGTAAGTTCACAGAGAAGTCCTCGATGTAGTGGTCCTCTTTCCGACCTTCACCGAGAACTCTGACTTCCTCGAAAACCCCGCTCGAATCAGTGAGCACCGAATAAGCGAAGAAGCGGTCAGTGCCTTCTTCTGACACGTGGTGGGCTTGCCCGATACCTACGATCAGGCAGCGCTCTGTTCGAGGGTGAACCTTCCAGGGCGTTCCTCCTGCCTTAGCAAAAATCTGGAGGCCAATGCCCGCAGTGGACCACTTCAGCCTATTCTTGTCCGCGACCGTTTCACTAGCGACGACCTGAATGGGCAAACCTTCTGAGAGAAAAGCATGCTTCAGATTCCAGTAAGCTGCGTTTTCGGACGGATCATCGTGTCTACTGAAAGGTGTCAACACTACAGGGACGACCGCACGGCCAGCGGCCTCTGCAACTACCCGATCACGGATTCGGTGTATCTCACCAGGGCTAAAATCCGACACTGCGACGCCGCTTACGTTTTTGTTCGAGATCGGAAAATGGAACATACGTTCCATTCCAGAAAAGGTGCGGAAGGTATCTCCGCGCAGAGCCCGAAACAAGTCTTGTGATAGAGAGCGATCTTCCTGTCTGTAGAGGAAGTATAAGCGCGCGTCTTCTGGACTTTGCTTGAACGGACCAGATCGCGCGACACCCATGAACTGTGACTTCGATTCGGTTCCAGAGCCTACTACATAATTCTTTACATCTAGTGTTTTAGGAGCGAGTTCCACGAGTCGTGATTCAACTGCTACCTCTTGGCCCCCTGGCATGTGGAGCGGGAATATCTCGTCGTGGAACTTCGCTACATAGATAGAAAGATTCGAGTAGCGATCAGCGTAATAGTTCAGATTTGGCCGGCCATTCTTGTCAAGCGATAGGCTGAGTTGAAGTGACCGTCGCGTACCACGATACCCTTCATTGGGATGAAATCGAAAGTCGGCAAGAAAGCCGAACAGACCGCGCGAGCGCAGTAAGTATGGCTCTAACGAGACGATCTGTATTCCCTCCGGGTATGTATCTATTGTGATCTCTACCGGTCGACGAAAGCCAGTGGTGACACGGAAAAGGTCGGAGTCGAGATTGTTTCTGCAACTCTGGATGAGAGCCGATCTAAGCGCGTCTATCGTCGCATAAACATTATCAAATGGCTGACACACTACTTCAACGGCACCTTCGGTTTGTTGAAACAAAGTCCAGTAAGAATCAGACTCGCCATCTACCACAAGGTGCCGACGAACAGCCTCTTCGTCTCCGCATATGGGCCGCTCACCCTCAATAAAGGGTAAGCGATAGAGCCTGATTGTGAACTCATCCGTTTTGAGAGGGAAAAAATTCAGTGCTATTCCGCGCATCTGTCTGTTCCTTGCATAATTATGAAAGGCGAATCATGGCTGGTCGTCTTCTGGGGCTTTATGGAAAGTCAAATGATCATTTTGAAGAGTAAATATTGACGTAACTGATGGACCTAGCGGCGACAGGTCAAGCTCACTCACCCGAATTTCCCCCGTCATCAACTTATGGAGCAACGCCTTGAACAACTCGTCAAGCACCGCTCGTTTCTTTTGGTGCAGGGCGATCTTGCGGTCAATTGTCTCAAGGATGGCGACGACCTCTCTCTGTTCGCCGACAGAAGGAGCAGGAATCGGTAGATTTCGGAGGAAACCGCAGGTCAAGGCTCCCTTGGTGCTTCCGCCACCAGCACCGACTTGGCTGAGATAGTCATATTGCGTTTCGAGATAACCCCGGACGAAGAACGAATTCGCCTTGCTCTGGTCGATTGCAATATACGCAAGGTGTTGGTTGATTGTCGCTTCGATGCCGAGTATCGCGCAATGGCCGAGTGTTTTTCCTTGCCCAGTTATCGCAATCAGAACAGCGCCTGGCTGAACACGAGGCAAGTGGCATTTAGCCAACGCTTGATTCGTCACATATTGCTCGGCATGAATGATTTCTCGGTCATAGACTTTGGCGCTGGTGAGCCACGGATATGTACCTTCGGTCCAATACTCTGAGATTGCTTTCTTTGGCGTCGAACCGTTTCCGATTTTTCCAAGCGAGCCGAGAGAAACTACGTCCCAACTCTCCGGCATCGGCCCGATCTCGGTCTCTTTCTGCGCCTCGCCTCGCAAGCCACGTGTGAACAGGGCTCTCATCGCAGCGCGCTTCAAGTCCTGAGCAAGCACTGTGCTCTGATCGTGCGTTTTGAGAGCCTTTCGTATTCGTGCGAGTGCGGAGGCAACGGCCTGCTGCTCGTCGAGCGGCGGATGCGGCACGTGAAGCGCAGCCAGTTGGTTGCGAGATAGATTCGGGATCGTGGTCTTGTTCCCCGCACCTTCGAAGATACCGAGCTGCGTGAAAGCAGATTGCAGGAAGTACACGTAAAAACGTGGCTCGACATCCTGGACGATAGGCCGCAGCCGATGTAGGTGGTTCTGGAACGACATCGTTTCGACCTCGCCATTCCAGATCGCCGCCCGCCCAATCTCGCCGCCCTCGCACACGAGCAAGTCTCCCTGTTGCAGCAACTTCGCGGGCAGTTCACGTTCTGGAATCGACATTTCGTCCACAGACGACAGGTCAATCTGGTCCCAGAAGACATTTGATGTTCGGAGGAACGGCGTCTTGTCTACCCCGTTGCGAGCTGCGGCAGACATGCTCTTGCCCGCGCCGATCTCGAACAGTTCACCAAGCGGGCGCCATGTCCAAGAATCATTCATTATAAGCCTACCAGAATTTTTGCCAGCGATGTATCAATCTCGCGGGCTTCATCGTCAAGGCGTTGCATTTCGGCAAGGATGTCCTTAATTGGACGCTCAACTGCGGTGCCCCTCTGTCCCACCCACCGGCTCGGGCTGAGGTTGTAATCGGCTTCCTCCGCCTGCTCTCGTGTGATGACGGCGACCTCGCCTTCAATAGGCTCGCCCTTCAAGAAAACGACCGCCAGCGGGCGAATATCCTCCTCTGGGATAAAATTCTTGGGCCGCCCCTTCCGCACTCGCTTGCTGGCGTTTAGTAGCACAAGCTTGTCCTTCCGCGCTGCTGGCTTGTGCTTCGACAAGACGACGATCACACCGGCTGCGGTGGTGTTGTAAAAGAGGTTGTCCGGCAGCAAGATTACGCCGTCTATCAGGTCACGATCAACGAACCACTTGCGGATGTTGCGCTCCTTGTCCTCGTTCTTGCTGCCCGAACCGCGTGTTACCGCGCCCGTGTCGAGCACCACCGCAGCCCGCCCGCGCTCGCTCAGGCAGGCGAGGGTGTGCTGAAGCCACGCCCAGTCTCCCTTGCTGCTGGTCACGCCGCCCTGGAGACGGAAGCGGTCGAACGGGTCGTTGGCGAAGGTATCTGGACTGAACGGCTGGTTCCACATCGGATTGGCAACCACGATGTCATGCGTACTGATCTGGCCGGACGCGGTCTTGAACTTCGGGTTGAGCATCGTATCGCCACGGGCGATCTCAACTTCCATGTCGTGAATGATCGCGTTCATATGGGCGACGGCGTAGCTCTCGGGTTGCAACTCCTGCCCACAGAGCTTGAGCGGCACGCGGCTGGTGGGGTCGAGTTCGCGGGCCACAAGTTGGAGCTTGACGAGCAGCCCGGCTGAGCCACAGGCGTAGTCGTGACATTCCTCGCCAGGCTTCGGACGCATGATGTGGGCCATCAGGAAGCCAACCTCGGTCGACGTGAAGAACTCACCCGCGCTCTGACCCGAACCTTCCGCGAATTTGCGCAATAGGTATTCGTAAGCGCGTCCGAGGAAATCGGGCTGCACATCGGCAAGACCGAGCCGATAACGCGAGTCGGAAAAGGTTTCGACAACCGCGGCGAGCTTCGCCGGGTTGATATCGCGCTCGCCGTTGCGTTCAGCCGCAAAATCAACAAGGTCGATGACTCCCGAGAGCGAGGGGTTATAGCGGACGACCGCCCGCACCGCCTTGGTCAGATGTTCCCCAATGTCCTTGGGCTGCGTGCTTCGTCCCTGGTCATCGAGCGGCCATTTGTGGGCTTCGCGGCCATTGATGATGCACCAGCGTGCTTCCGGGGGGAGGTAGAAGCGTAATAACTCGTGGTCGCTCTCAGCGATCTCTTTGGCGATTTGCCGATCTCCGTACTCATCGGCCAGCCGCTCGATCTCATCGTCAAAGACGTCGGAAAGGCGCTTGAGAAAGAGAAGTGGTAGCAAGTAGTCCTTGAACTTTGCCGCGTCCTTCTCTCCGCGGATGGAGCAGGCCGCATCCCACAGCATTTGCTCCATAGGCTTGGTGGAAGGAACAGCCTTCCGGCGCTGGCGGGACCGGCGTCGCGTCACGCGCGCCGCAGACTCGGCCTCGTCCGCAGCCAAGTCTGTGGGGTTGATCCCTGCCTCCACGGCAAGCGCCTCAATCGCGGTTCGTGCGGCCTTCTGAGGCGTATTGACACCGCCCTCCCAACGGTTGATGCTGGCGAAGGAAACACCAAGCCTATCTGCAAGCTGCTCTTGCGTGAGATCAAGATTAGCTCGGATAGCGTGCAGTGTGGACGCTATGGAATGAGCATTTGTCATGTTTGCTATATAGCAAACATGACAAATATTGCAACCCTATCGTGCTTTTAGGAGAAAAATTGGCTTATATTCCCTCTGGATGAGAGAGGAAAGGACGAGAATCGCCCAACTCAAGCGGCCTTCTGTCGCATGGTGACAAACTCTTCGGCCGAGGTCGGATGGATGCCGATGGTAGCATCAAACTGCGCTTTGGTGGCGTTGCATTTGATGGCTACGGCCAGACCCTGAATAATCTCTCCTGCCTCCGGGCCGGTCATATGACAGCCAATCACCCGGTCGGATTTTGGATCAACAATAATCTTCATAAAGGTCTTCTCATCCCGCCCACTAAGCGTGTGCTTCAAGGCTCGGAACGAGGACTTATAGATATCGACAGCACCGTATTCCTGACGCGCCTCCTCTTCCGTCAGACCGACCGTCCCAATGTTCGGATGGCTGAAGACCGCGGTTGCTACGTTCATGTGGTCCGGTCGCGTTGGGTTATTATTGAACAGGGTTTCCGCCACGGCATGGCCTTCGGCAATAGCCATGGGCGTCAGGTTGAGCCTGTTGGTGATATCTCCGACAGCATAGATATGCGGGATGTTGGTCCGCGAGTAGGCGTCCACACACACCGCGCCGATTTCGTCCGTCTCAACGCCGGCGGCTTCAAGGCCGAGGCCCTTGGAGTTGGGTAAGCGACCTGTGGCGTACATGATGATATCGGCCTCAAGCTCGCTCTGGTCGTTCAGCGTAGCTTTGATTCCGTGCGGTGTTTTTTCAATCCGACTCACATCCGCGTTAAAGCGTAAATCCACTCCACGTTTGCGCATTTCGTCAGCCAGGACCTGCCTGACATCGACATCAAAGCCACGCAGAAACAACTCACCCCGATAGAGTTCGGTCACCTCAGACCCAAGCCCATGAAAGATGGTCGCAAACTCGACTGCGATATAACCACCACCCACAATAATCACACGCTTTGGCAGTGCATCCAGATAAAACGCTTCATTCGAGGTAATAGCGTGCTCGATGCCCGGAGTTTGAGGAAAGGTCGGCCAGCTTCCGGTGGCAACCAGAATATATTCTGAGGTGTACTGCTTACCGCCCACCTCGATGGTGTGGTCGTCAACCAGACGTGCAGTACCCTCGATGATCTGTGCGCCCGCGCCTTCAAGCAGATTGCGGTAAATACCGTTCAGCCGGTTGATTTCTTTGTCTTTATTCTCAATCAGCTTTTTCCAATCAACCGTCCGCTCTCCGACCGTCCACCCAAAGCCGGCGGCGTCCTCGAAATGGTCCCGGAACTCAGAGGCGTACACCAGAAGTTTCTTCGGAATGCAGCCCACGTTGACGCAGGTTCCGCCCAGATAGCGTTCCTCAACAACTGCGGTCTTGGCCCCATACGAAGCCGCAATCCGACTCGCCCGCACGCCGCCGGAGCCAGCCCCTAGCACAAAGAAATCATAATCGTAACGACCCATGTTTGCTCACCTCTTCACAATATAGCGGCGCACATCACACCGGATAATGCTGGCGAATGCAAGCAAGGAGGGCAAGGGAGAATTGATAGGCCCCCTCTAGTCTGGCAAGTACAGGAGAAGGAGCCTATGGTTGTTTTCAGGCGTTACATGAAACTCACTCCACTCTTTTTGTCGATTCTCACAGCATGCGTGCTGTATCACACCGTCGCCCATACACAACACGCTCCCCTTCCTGACCCGACAGTGAAGGACTTCCATTTCCAGTTTGCCCCGCACATGAACAATAACTTCGCCCTGGACTTGTACACTCACGTCGCGAAAGACCGCCCAGGACAGAACCTCTTCTTCTCGCCCTACTCCATTGTGAGCGCCCTGACGATGACCGCCGAAGGAGCGCGGGGTGAGACCACCCTTCAAATGGGCACCGTTCTCCGCTTTCCCGAACAGGTGAGACGTTCCGATGACACCGGAGTCCCCTGGGATACGGCGAGCATTCATACGGAGATGGCGACGCTCAAACGGCTTCTTTTAAGGGAAGACCGCCCGCATGAAATCAATGTCGCCAACTCTCTCTGGCTGGAACAGACCTACTCCTTTCGCCCCCAATTTCTCGCTATCCTCAACGAGACGTATGGCGCGGCGGCACGCCAGGTCGATTTCATATTCAATGCGGACCCCACTCGGATTCAGATCAATAACTGGGTTGAAGAACAAACAAAAAACAAAATTAAAGACCTTCTTGCGCCAGGGACAATCGAGGCGGACACTCGTCTCGTCCTCGCCAACGCGATTTACTTCAAAGGCAATTGGACAGATGAGTTTGACGAGAGCGAAACCCAACCGGAAGACTTTACTCTGCTGGATGGATCATCAGTTCAGGTTCCTTTGATGTCGCAACGTTCCTTGCGCACTCATTATGCCGAGCTAAGACCGGATGGGACTCCGAATATCCCCGGGCTGAACGAGGACCCGCCATCATTCGACAGCCCACCCAATCCAGACGGTTTTCAGATTCTGGAGCTTGAATATCGCGGCAGAGATTTAGCTATGGCCATTCTCCTGCCGAAAAAACACACCGGATTACCCGCTCTTGAAAAAGAGTTGACGACCGACAGGCTCACTCAGTGGCTAGATGCAGAAGAGAGACGAAAGGTGCATGTCTTTCTTCCAAAATTCAAGCTGGAGGAGAAAATATCCCTCAAGCAAACGCTGTCTGCCATGGGCATACCGAAAGCATTCGAGCCCAACGGGTTCCTCGGTATGAGCGATGCAGCCGATGCATGAAAGCTCTATCTCTCACATGGCGTTCATAAGGCCTATGTAGATGTCAATGAAGAAGGGGCTGCGGCTGCAACAGCTATAATGACAAGGGCTCTGAGTGCAAGGATCGAACCACCCATTCCAACATTCCGAGCAGACCGCCCGTTTCTTTTTCTCATTCGGGATACACGAACTGGAACAATTTTGTTTCTCGGACGGATGATGCGTCCACCACAATAGTTGGTTCAGTGCTGCGGGGTGCAGACAAAGCAGGGCGGAGTCTGACCGGCGGAGCATGGGGCCGATTGGCACACACCGAGCGGCCCGCCCGGAAGCTGACACTGCACACCGATTTGAGAGCACGCGGTTGGTGGAGTGGATTCGATTGAGTCGGGCAAATTACAGGCGGAAAGCAGAAGCAGAATGCTGAAGGACAGTATCACCATCTTCCCGCCTTGGACGTGTGATGCGAAAAGGAACCCACCCCGCCGCTCACGCGGCACCCCTCCCAAGAGGGGATAAAAAGTTCCCCTCCTCGGAGGGGTGGCCGCAGGCCGGGGTGGGTTCCCCTATTCTCCGCCCTTTGGTCCGTAAAAAATCGCCCACAGCATCAGCCCGTCAGTGCAGTCCTCAAAGCGGTGCTCGGCCTGGGCGGGGACAAACAGCATATCGCCGGTCTTGAACGAGTGGCGTTCGTCATCGACGATGAGCGTCCCGCTGCCGTTCATGGGAATATACAGTTCGTCCTGGTCGTGAGGCTCCTGGTCGTCCGGATTGGGAGGACGGTAGACCAGCGTAAACATCGAACCGTGCGCCAACCCGAGACCGAACGGACGCGGTCCGTGGGTGCCGATCTTGGCGATTGTCTCTTGATAATCGGAAACGAGACCCTTGCTTTCACTCATGAATCTTTCCGAACGTATTTCCTTTCAGCGGACGTAAGCGTTGGTGTCAGGTATCTTTCCACAAATGCATCTACTGCACTCGCAGGCAACACGTCCGCTTCCAAAAGAGACTCGATCGTGCTGACCCGTATCGCAACTCCTGGTTCCAGCAGCTTTCGATACCGATCCGTCGCGCGCGCATAGCTGGGGTTTCCAGCGGGGTGGACCAAGGCGAAACCTGCCCATGTCCATTTTCCAAAGTCGTGAAGTAGCATCGATGCGGCAAGCAGATGATCCAGGCAGATCTGCAGGAGGTCAGTTTCTGCTTCGAGAATGGTCTGCATCGACTCTTTGCTGAGAACGCCAGCCGATATAGCGATATGCTCGTAGCGCTCTCGTCGGTCAGGTCCCGGTAGTTCTTTCTTCGAGGGCTTCTCGCAATGCTCGTGGTAC
>JAJDZM010000256.1 GCA_022824615.1 Candidatus Binatia bacterium
AGAAGGATTAGCTTCTTGAATCAGGCTGGCTTCCTGCATTTGACTGTCATAGAAAGTGATATATTTAAAAGGTGATAATCCGTGTAAGGCCCGAATCTGATTAGCTGTTTCCAATGCCCGCGTTTTAGCAGATTCTGTTAGCTGACCAGCCTGGCAAGTGGCAATATTTGGAACCTGAGCAAATAAAAGATCTGTCCTCCAAATCGCTGCGTGTGGATAAGTTCTATTAAACTTATTCCAAAAATCTTCGTCATAATTGTTCGCTAACACTCCACCCTGGGCAGAGAGAACTTCAAAATGCTGGGTGCTTTCATTCCACTGTAGTATGACCTGCTCACCCGGTGAGGGAAAATCATCAACCTTAATTCGCCTGTCTGCACCCCTTAAAAACTCCTCCCCCAAGGTCCCTACCCTAAACTCGGCCCTGTCAAACTCCACACCCTCATCATAGGCAATCACTTCATGTTCCCCATCCCCCAAATTCGCCCAATTGATGATCATGATAAAACCATGATGAACAGTCCCTTTACAGACTTCAAAAAGGTCTTGTCGTCCCTGATTCATGGCCACCGGAAGATGCTCCCCTCCATTGATAGTCACAGTGATATCAGTGGCATTGCATTTCCACCCGGAGATAAAACCAATTCCTGACACATTCACCCCCTGGTTGGGACTTTCCAGAAAAGCCGCCCAGGATGAATATGAGAGGGCTACCAGATGAGTGATCATCAGACAAATAAAAACAGGTTTCATAATCTTTCCTTTCTATTATAATATCTTTCTTCTTTTATTATAGGCGTGTTCAGTGGGACTTCAAACAATTACGACAGATGCTTTGCGATGGGGTAAACTTAGTGGAATAAACTTTTTGTCTGTTTTTTTCTTTATGTCACTTTTTAATAAGGCTTTGGAAGCTTAGTGCAACATTTGTTATCAGCAACCGGATGTTTTATCCTTTCAAGGCTGGTTGTTTGTTCCTGTTTTTGAAAATTATGACAGTTCGGTTTTTTTCACAGACCACCATGAAATTTTTACAGTCATTTCGACCGCTACCGGTTGGAGATTGCCTTTGCCCACCGGACTTTTGCCTGGGGCTCGGACGCACGCGGCAAGGCGCATGTGCATGTTGTCATTCTGGGACTGGACCGGCGGGACAACGCGCGGACGGAGAAACGTCTGTTTTCCTATCCCGACCTCAACGGCGACCCGGAGGAAAGCCGCCACACCGCGCTGTCGCCCTACCTGTTCGACGCCGGTGGTTTGGCCGACCCACATCTCACGGTGCGCGAGGAAAGCCGCCCGATGAACGGGATGGGAAAGCTGATTATCGGCTCCAAGCCCATTGACGGCGGGCATTATATCTTTGACTCGGAGGAACGTGTGGTCTTGCTGTCCGTGGAGCCGGACGCCGCGCCCTTCCTGCGCCCGTTTGTCGGCGCCCGCGAATATCTGCAAGGCGGAACACGCTGGATTCTGGCACTGCACGACGCGCCTCCGGCAACGCTGGCACAGTTACCACATATCAAGGAGCGCATTGCCGCGGTCCGTGCGTATCGTCAGGCCAGCAAGAGTGCGCCTACGCAGAAGCTGGCTGAAACACCAACGCTCTATCATGTGAATGTTCTTCCTGCCGCGCCGTTTCTGGTTGTCCCTGAAGTGAGTTCTGAACGGCGCGAATATGCGCCTATCGGCTGGTTGGAGCCGCCCATTATCCCGAGCAACAAACTTCGTCTGCTTCTTAATGCCACTCTTCAAGATTTCGCCCTGCTCACTTCTGCCATGCACATGGCGTGGATGCGTACCGTGACCGGGCGCATGAAGAGCGATTACATGTATTCTATTGGCGTTGTCTACAACACCTTCCCCACCCCGGCCCTTCGACAAGCTCAGAGCCACCCATCCGAGGAGGGGATTTGTATCACTCGTATATATATAAGCAGGGGGGCGGGGGTGCGCTGGCAATCGGGAGGGGCCTCTGGCATACTGGTGAAATGGTGAATCGCAGGGCTGGCCCAGGGTTGGGGATATTCTCTTCGGGAGGAAGGGAAAAAGGACATCACAAAAAGGAAGAAGAATCTGGAAAAACTGTCTAAGTGATTGATTTTTCGAGTGTAATGATCCAAAGGGCGAAAAAACAGGAAATTCTCACGAAAATCCCGCAAAAGTACCATAAAGACCTTATAAGTACTTGAAATCATTAGGATCGAAAAGAAAAAGGGGGGGGGTCGGACGGCCTCATTATTTGGGTAGACTGGCGAATGCGCCGCTCTTTGGGACAGGGGAAACCGTATGAAATTCTGGATGTTTCATCTCATGCCGTGGCCACATCTGCCCGAGAATTTTACCGAGCGATACGACACGGCCTGGGTCACGTGTTCAAACAGTCTGTTTGATCCCGAGCGCGGCCCGGAGGTCTATCACCAGTATATCGATCAGCTCGTCTATGCCGATACGCTGGGATTCGACGGGGTGGTCATCAATGAGCACCACCAGAATGCCTATGGTATTATGCCTTCGCCCAATTTGATCGCCGCCGCGCTGTCGCAGCGGATCACACAGGCCCGTGTCATGGTGCTGGGCAACGGCCTGCCGCTGTACGATGTCCCGCTCAAGATCGCCGAAGAATTTGCCATGCTCGACAATATGTTCCGGGGGAAATTTGACTGTGGCTTTGTCGTGGGCGGTGGCCCCGAGTACTACTCCTACAGCAAGAATCCGACCTATGCCCGAGAGCGCTTCCGCGAAGCCACCGAACTCATTCTCAAGGCCTGGACCGACCCAGGCCCGTTCTCCTGGGAGGGCAAACATTTTCCGCTCCAATACGTCAACACCTGGCCACGGCCCGTACAGACTCCACACCCGCCCGTGTGGATCCCCGGTGTGGGCAGTATTGAAACCATGGAGTTCGTCGCCCAGAAAGGGCTTATCTATGCGGCTCTGACCTACTCGCACGTTGAGGCCTTTCGTCGGAATGCGGCCTTTTTTCAGGAGACCGTAGCGCGGGTCGGCGCATCTCCCTATCACCCGGAAATGCTGGGCTGGCTGGTTCCCATGTATGTGGCGGAAACCGACCAGAAGGCACGCGAAGAAGCGGAAGAACATATCTGGTATTTCATTGATAAACTGCTCAAAGGCTTTGCCGGCAAGGGTCGAACCTGGATGCCTCCGGGCTATACCTCGCTCCAGTCGCTCCAGCGTCTCCGGGAACTCAACGACCCGGGCAGCGGTCACGCCTCGGAGAGCAACTGGCAACTCGGCCATGCCACAAATTGGGATGATATCGAAGCGGGCGGCTCAGTCCTGATTGGCAGTCCGCAGACGGTGCGGGAACAACTCCTCAGATACGTGGCGGAGTTCAAGGTTGGACATATTCTTGCCCTGCCGCAGTTCGGCAGTCTGCCCGATCATCTGACCCGTAAGAATATGGAACTGCTGGCCGGCGAAGTCTTCCCCTATGTGCGTAAACATGTCGGAGCGGAGTTTGAGAGTATTCCAATGATGGACGCCCAGCCCGCTCCGGCTTCGGCCTGAACGAGCCGTCAAGGTCCGCTACGCCGGCCTCCCTGCCCTGCTTACGCTCGCACGCCCAGACCGACAGGACATATCTCTATGACACTTCGCTCAGAAATCCTGACTATCCGCAATCAAAAAGCCCACCTCCTGCAAGACGGGGCTGGCCCCCCGCTGCTCTATCTGCACGGCTTGGTTGCGGACCTGCATAGCCTCCCGGCCGACAGTGGGCTGACCGCTTTTCACGAAACGCTCGCGCAGTCGTTTACCGTCTACGCACCCGCCCTGCCCGGTTATGCGGAGACCGAGGGCTATGACGAATTGGAGACGGTTGAGGACATGGTCTTCTTCTGTCTCGACGTGCTGGATGCCTTGCAACTGGACACCGTGCACCTGGTCGGCACGGCCCTGGGTGGCTGGGTCGCGACCGAACTGGCAACCCGGCATGCGCACCGTTTACACAAACTCGTGCTCATTAACCCACTCGGTATCTCCACGTCGGAAGCCCGTATTGGCAATTTCTTCTATGCCGTGACACCCAAGGCGGAGGGTGGCAATCACGAAGTCCGGGAGTTGATCTTTTCTGACCGGGATTCGGAATTGGCCATGGGGGCCATCCCGGATGACATGTCACCCGAGTCCCAGTTTTTATTCTATAAGGCGCAGATGGTCTCGGCCCGCATCGGCTGGACCCCCCCGTCGCTCTACAACCCCCGGCTCAAAGATCGTCTCTACCGCGTCACAGTGCCAACGCTTCTGGTCTCCGCGGCGGGAGACCGGCTTGTGCCAACCGCGCTAGCCGATGTGTATCAGGCCGGCTTGCCCGAGGCCAAGCTTGTCCGGGTTGCGGCCGCCGCGCATGCCATCTGGCTTGAACAGCCGCAGCACACGGCAGAAATCGTCACGCGATTTTTGCAATAAAGCGCACGCCAATATGGGCGCCAAGCATGCATTGATCTCCCTGGTCTATCTCGTTGGCGCAGCCCTCATTTTCAGTCTTGCGCGGGCGGAGTTTTGGCAGGAGCGGATGCCCGAAGCGGACCCCTTGGAACACCATGACGAGCTGCCGGACTTTGCCTCTTCCGTGATATAGGCTGGGCACTTCCCGCCCCAGTTTTGGCGCTTCTTTCTTTCCTGTGATAGGAAAGAAAATCAAGTCGTGTCATGCGAAGAATAGCTGCATAAGGAGGATGGTATGTCCGATGAGAGGATCACGTTAACCCGTCATATTCTCATGCAACAACAGCAACATCCGGGTGCAACCGGAGAATTCTCCATTCTCTTGTCCCAGATTGCGCTGGCCGCAAAGAGAATCTCCCGACGGCTGAGGGTGGCCGGGCTGACCGACGCGCTTGGGGCAAAAGACGAGATCAATGTGCAGGGCGAAATCGTTCAGAAGTTAGACGAAATCTCGAATGACGCTTTTCTCGAATCGTTTGCCTATGGCGAACTCGTGTCGGACATGGTGTCCGAAGAGATGGATCAGCCGGCCCAGATCCTGGGGAACACCGACAAGGGGAAATATGTGGTCTTTGTCGATCCGCTGGACGGCTCGTCCAACATCGACGTCGATGTCACGATCGGCTCCATTTTCTCCATACACCGTCGGCCGGCGGGCAGCGGTGACGCCTTAAAAAAGGCGTTGCACCTCAAGGGCAGAGATCAGGTTGCGGCCGGCTATGCCTTGTACGGCCCCAATACCATGCTGGTCTATACCGCGGGTGCGGGCGTGCACGGTTTTACTCTCGACCCCGGTATTGGCGATTTTTTTCTGTCGCACGAGGATATTCATATTCCGCGCCGCGGCTCGACGTACAGCATTAACGAAGGCCGCCGTAACGCCTGGTTTCCCGAAACGCGGGATTATGTCGAATATTTGCAGACGAAAGACAAAGACTCCGGACGGCCCTACTCCGGACGCTACGTGGGTTCCTTTGTCGCGGATTTTCACCGTACCTTGCTGAAAGGTGGTATCTTTCTCTATCCGGCCGACCCCAAGAATACGAACGGCAAGCTGCGGCTGATGTACGAGGCCGCGCCTATGGCCCTGGTCATCGAACAGGCCGGCGGTCGGGCCAGTAACGGGCGGCGGCCAATTCTGGACCTCGTTCCCGATGCTCTGCATCAACGCACTCCCCTCCTCATTGGCAGTGCCGAGGATGTGGAACGGGCAGAGTCTTTTTATGCCTAAACGGCACTGATATGTATCTCAAGAACGCCCGTGAGGAGGTAGGATCATGACGGAACGCGTACAAGAAATCCTGAGTTGGTATGATGGCGACAACCCTGGCTCGCGGACGAATATCGCCCGCTTACTCAATCATGGCCGTCTCGGCGGCACCGGCAAGCTGGTCATCCTGCCGGTTGACCAGGGCTTTGAGCACGGGCCGGCGCGCAGTTTTGCGCCGAATCCCGCGGGTTACGACCCGAACTACCACTTCCAGCTTGCTATTGACGCCGGCTGCAATGCCTATGCCGCCCCGCTAGGCTTTCTCGAAGCGGGAGCCGACACCTTCCTCGATCGGGTTCCTCTCATCCTCAAGCTCAACAACCACGATGTGCTGCACGATGAGAAAGACCCCTTGTCGTCGGTCACGAGCAGCGTTGACGACGCGCTCCGGCTCGGTTGTGCCGCAGTCGGGTTTACAATTTATCCGGGCTCATCCGCGGCCCAGACCATGTATGAACAACTGCGGGAGATCACCAAAGAGGCCAAGTCCAAGGGGCTGGCGGTCGTGGTGTGGTCATACCCGCGCGGCTCGGGCCTGAGTAAGGCCGGAGAGACGGCGATTGATGTCGTAGCCTATGCCGCGCAGATCGCCGCCCAGATGGGGGCGCATATCATTAAGGTCAAGCTGCCCAGCAGTCATATTGAACTGTCTGAGGCGCAAAAGGCGTATCAGAAACATCACGTACCCATTGAGACGCCGGCCGAACGTGTCCGCCACGTTGTGCAGAGTGCGTTCAACAACAAACGGATTGTCATCTTCTCGGGTGGCGCGGCTAAAGGCGATGAAGAATTCTTCGACGAAGTCCGCGCGATTCGTGACGGCGGCGGGTTTGGGTCGATTATTGGTCGGAACTCGTTTCAGCGCATCAAAGAAGACGCACATACATTCCTGGACACGGTGATGGGGCTTTACGAAGGGTCGGTGCCCTAATTACTCCGCCCGTCTTTCTTACAAGTCACGGTTCTCTCCTGGAGAGGGGCGCAAAATGTCCCCCTCCGCTATCTAGCGCGTATCCGCATAAAACGTCTTGAGTGCGGCCGGTGAAACCCCAAGGAAATGGCATAGCCGCAGCCCCCACATGAGCAGAATGGTTTTGGTGACGCCGTGCTTCTGCCAGCGGCGGGCCGAGGTTTTCACCCGTGCTCGTAAGCAGGCAATTTTTCCCGACCGTTTGAGTTGACGGCTGAATTCCAGATCTTCCATGATGTCCCACTCCGGGTAGCCACCAATCGTTTCAAACACTTTACAACGGACGAAAATCCCCTGGTCGCCAGTGGCAATGCCGGTCAGACGGGAGCGGATATTCATCAGGGTGCCGATTGCCCGGAAGGGCCAGCCCGGCGCGTCCACACGGACGTCAAACCGCCCGCCCACAACCTCAGGATCAGCTAAAGCGTCCGCTATCAACTCTGCAAACCGGGTCGGTGGCAGGGTATCCGCATGGAGAAAGAGGAGAGCTTCCCCGTTTGCTGCTCGGGCTCCGGCATTCATCTGACGGGCACGACCGCGCGACGCGGCAACGAGCCGGTCAACGTATGGCCGCACGCACTCCGCTGTTCCATCCTCGCTGCCGCCGTCCACAACAATAATCTCGCAGTCACTCACCTGACGAACCCAACGGAGCGTCCGCTCGATAGTTCCGGCCTCGTTCAGTGTCGGAATAACAACGCTGACGCGCATCAGCCCCCTACCCGCAAAAAAGCTATGGTCAGTTGGTGCTTAAAGCGTGCCCGGTCCGCTCCAGTGACGTTTTTATACAAAATACGCAGCAGCGTGCGCCGGACAAGAAGCGTGGGGCTGAACGGGCTACGCTTCGGTTCGAGCGGATGCATAACCAGCTCCAGCGTGCCTTGGCCGAGTGCCGTCCGGTAATGCCGGTCCGTGTCTCCGTCTTCCTGGGTATATGTATAGTCATGCTGACGAAACAGGTTTTCGAGGCGAGAGATGACCTCGTCCGGAGAAAAGGCCACATTCCATTCCATTGTGGTGTCTGTCATGCGGCTCTCCTCGCGTATCGAAAGACCGTCCAGAGAATTTTCCAGCCAGCTAATATGGTCCCTTTGATCGTTCCGCTCACTTTTGAGGTGCCAATCCGCTGGCGATAGCGAACCGGCACCTCAGTGATGCGGAGTCCGTGGCGTATGGCCTTAATCTGCATTTCAACCGTCCAGCCATAGGTTTTATCCTGCATCTCAATAGCCAGGAGTTTCGGAAAACGAATGGCGCGAAACGGCCCAAGATCGGTATAGCTGAAACCGTACAGGAGACGGATGAGCCACGTGGCCAGCGCATTGCCCAACCGCGCATGCGAGAGCAACGCGCCCGCCCCGGCTCGCTGCGCTCGGGAGCCAATCACCATATCATATCCCTTTTCAAGAATGGGCCGCACAACGTCGCCGAGTTCGTCAGGATAATCGCTGTAATCACCATCGAGAAAAACGAGGATATCGGGGTGCTTGTCCTGCAGATACGCAATACCCGCCAGACAGGCCCAGCCATAGCCGCGACGCGGCTCGCTGAGAACGGTCGCCCCATGGGCTTGGGCCACCGCTGCGGTCCGGTCGGATGAGCCGTTGTTGACAACCACGACTTCCGCAAGCCGCTCCCACGGTAAGTCTCCCAGCACCTGGGGCAGAGATGCCTCTTCGTTAAGGGCTGGGATGACCACCGCAATACGTTCCGGGTTTTCTGTCTTCATACGCTACGGCAGCAGCTCAAAGGTCACCTGCACTGGAGTACTGTCAGGCGGCAATCTCTCCGTATCTACCTGAAACCGCCCCGGACGGGTCATATAGTCGGCGATACTCAACCCACCGTTGCTGAGCTTGCCGCTCGGGCAACTGTATAAACACACCAGGCAGCCCGGCCGGGAGGCAAACGGTACCCGATTAAACCAGCGGTCCCGATTGCCTTCGAAATTCCAGACCGGGAGCTGGGGCTCGGAGGGAGACGAACGGAGGATGTGGTGGATCGGAAGGCGCTTGGACTCACCCTGCCAGGAGAGAAAAACGGCAAAGCGGCTGCCGCTGGCCTTCTGCTGCGAGGCAGGATTGGTCGGGTCGGTCCGCTGCGTCCAGGCCTTCATCGACAGCGTATTACCCGGTTGGCCACCAATTTTGATCAAGGCGCCGTGAAAGGTGAGATCATCCACCGGTGTCTCAATGAGCGCATTTTTTGAGTGCCCGCCCTTCCAGGTCAACAAATGGTAGTGTGCCTCGTCTCCCTCGGCCCGATTAAAGCGGCCGGGATAGATGACGCCATAGAGGGTGACATGTTTTGACCCCGGAGAAATAACAAGCGGAGTCTCGAGTGTTGCCGCCTGACTCGCTCGGGCGAGTGACGCACAGCCCTCCAAGAGGCAAACGACACTCAGGCTGGCGGCGTAAAATTTCCAGGCTAGACTATGGCTCTTCATACCGGCGTCACTCTCCCCATCCGCCTCCGCCATGCTTCCCACGCCAGGACGGCGTAAAAGGGTAGATATTCCAACCAGACTACCCAGCGAAACGTCTCCGGCTCACCGCGATAGAGAAAGTAAAAAGCAGTGTAGTACAGCCCCAAGAGGCCGGACAAGAGCAGCCAGGAAGCACGTGGAAAGAGGCAGACAAACGGGACCATCCACATAAAATACCACGGATTGCCGACCGGGCTGAGTAAGAGCAGTGCCCCCATCACAAGGAAACACCCATATAAAAACCTGCCGTCATTCCCCTCGCCGTTCCAGCGTAAAGCGACGCACACCGCTCCTATCAGACAGCCCCCCATAATGCCGTTCGCCAGCCAGCGATCAGCGACCATCTGATGTAATAAGGGGAAGACAAAGCTGTTGGTTTGCCAGTGCTCGGCAAATGTGGCAAAGCCCTGCCACAATCCGCTCCCAGCAGCCGCAAACGGTGCATAGCCGCCTGTGATCACCAGACCGGTCAGCGCGAGTCCGGCGCACGCTCTTCCAAACCCGTAACGCCGCCAGGCATGCCAGGCAAAAAGGGGCAGCAGAACAACCGGAAAGACCTTTCCCAATATGGCCCCACCCAGGCTGAGAAACCCAACCGACAGCCGTCCGGTGACAAGCGCCAGCAAGGCCAGCACCAGCAGAAAGGTTGGCACGACATCATAATGCGACGAGTTGATCGTCTCCTTGATGACCAGCGGGGACCAGGCGTAGACCAGTACCCACAGCGGGGAACTCCCCAGGTGACATAATAGTCGGATAATGACCAGACACACTGCCAGGTCAAAACAGAAGAAAATGAGACGTAAGGTGAACAAGCTACCCGGTGCAATCAGGGCAGCCAGACCGAACACGGCTTGCGCAACCGGGGGGTAGAGGGTCGGCACGTCCGGGTGATTTATGCGCGACAAGAGCAAGGCAAAGTGCGCATCCGTTTCGGCCAGCTCCCGGTAGGGTTGGAGCGGCCCTTCTTTTCCGTTGTCGGTTTGCACCTCTCGCGGAGTGAAACGGTAAGGATTCAGACCGCTGGCAACCACCTTGCCATCCCACAGATAACGATAGAAATCGTCCTCCTGAATGGGCTCGGAGAAGAGGAGGACAAGCCGAAAGAGCGCGGCAAAGATCAATATCAGCGTGAGTGATCCAGACTCGATCGCTTGTCGTCTGACCCGCCAGATCGCTACGGCATAGACAATAAACGCCAGGCCGTACACCCCCACAAAGCCCAGGATCGGTCGGTCCTGGTGCCCGTAGCCATAGCTGAACGACTGGCTCAACCAGGCGATAGCGGCATAGAGCATCAGCGAGAGCGCGCCGAGAACGGTCAGCCAGCGGGAAAGGCGAGACATGCCCGAATATCTTCGCGAGTCAGGTCGGAGAAATCGGCCAGAATTTCAGGCTCGGTCATCCCGGACGCCAGATACTCCAGAATGTCATAGACTGTAATGCGCAGGCCACGAATGCAGGGTTTCCCGCCGCGCTTGCCCGGCTCGACCGTGATGATTCCCGTATAGTCTGGCTGCATAGTTCTTCCCTGTGCATCTGTAGGAGAACAGTTCAACGCCTCTTGCTGAAAAGACTGCCCTGCTCAGAATCGTAATACCAAATACAGCCATTGTACAAGCCGCGCCAGTCCGCACTCGTCGGGCAGGCCGGATGCAGGAGCCCCCGCCCCCCTCAAGGAGAAGCGAGCCGCACGCCACCCCATCGTGCGTTGCCCTCGGTGTCTGAAAATACATAATCCCCTCCCTGGACGTGTGAGGCAAATGAACGTGTTTGGCGGTTTGGCCCTCACCCCAACCCCTCGCCCCTTGGGCTCACGACACGACCGTTTTACGGAAGCACCAGCCGGAGCCCGTCCCATCCCCTCCCAGGCGGGGTGCCGCGTAGCGGCGGGGTGGGTTTCCCCCGGCCCGCCCCCCCGCCTCAGGCCGCTCACCCTCCCGCCACCTGGGAGCGCGGCCATCCTGGCCACTTGCGGGCTGCAAGCCCGCACTCCTAAAGGGGGAGAGAGACGCGCTACACAGCATCGTGATGTGCTCTAGCCTCCTTCGTCCCGGCGCAGGACAGACCCTTCGACTCAGTCCTTCCCCGCCGTTCGTCCTGAGCGTAGCCCCGGAGGGGCGAAGTCGAAGGAGGCGCAGGGCAGGCCCTCCCCCCAGGGGCAAGGGCATGGAACTGGTAGGGGCAACCCTTGTGGTTGCCCGGCCTTCTTCATCGGCCTCACCCGCCCCGAGCGGGGATGATTTTCTACTCCCCTCCCTGGAGGGGTGCCGCGTAGCGGCGGGGTGGGTTTCCTTGCCCGACGGTCGAAAAATTAGACCTTTACAAATGGGAGGGCCACTAAACGGCCCTTAACCGATCGTTAAGCCCCCATTTTTGTTTCACAATGTCATAAAGCCCGCGTTGCGCGGGCCGTAAGCCCAGCGGCGCTTGAGCGACGTAAACAACGTAACACGTCTCGGGAAGGTGTCTCCAGGTACAATCCGCCAAAAGTACTGCGCCTTAAAAGGGCGCTTATACACCCCATAAGAGGGTCTTAACCCCGCCCTTCCTGCCATTTTTTCTCATGGAGTATTGTGTTCGGGGATTGCGGGCCGGCAGGAAGCGAGGTTTCTCCAATTTGCCGGCTACCCCATTCCGTCTCAACGCTCCGTTTCTCTATTTTGGAGGTAAAACCACCCAACAGGAGGCAAGTAAACTTGACTCAGATATGCAGGTTGGTACCATTTTGTGATTCTGGCAGTCGGTATTTTTACCGAGAGAGGAAAAAATTGATGGAAGAATATCCTCAATTGGCACTAGAGATTGTTGGGGTTGCAGCCATGTTTACAAGACCAGATACGGGCGCTACGCCGATTTCTTATCCAGTCCCAACCTATAGTGCTGTCAAGGGAATGTTTGAATCGGTCGCTTGGCGGAAGAGCGTATATATCCGTCCAACTCGTGCTGAAATTTGCGCCCCAATTCGCTACGAGCCGTATATCACCAACTATGGAGGGCCACTACGAAAGGCCGACCAAATCAGGAAAAACAACAATTACCAACTGAACGCCACGATTCTGGTAGATGTCCATTATCGCCTGTATGCCGAGGTGAAAGAGAAGAAACGGGGAGGAACGAAGAATCATGCAGAGGAATTGTGGGAAAGGTTCAATAATCGACTGGTTAAGGGGCAGACCTACTACACTCCCTGCTTAGGCTGGAAGGAATTTGTACCAAGCTATTTTGGGCCAATACGAAAAGAGGATCAAAACGGGAACAAAGTTGAACCGGACAAGAACGTCAACCTCATTATCCCCTCGTTCCTTCATTCGATATGGGACCACGGTAAGGTCGCTCCAGTTTTTCACCAGAACGTTGAGGTCAGGGAAGGTATCCTGATTTATGAGGATGGGAAAAGCTCATGCTGAATGAAACTTATTTGCTCTGGCAAGCTCTGAATAAGGCACGGCTAACAATTCCGCGCGAACATCCCAGGGTGAAATCCCCTGGCTCATCGACCGGTCCTTGCTTACGGGTCAGGCTCGACGAACAGGGGCATGTAGCAGCCGTAGAAACGGTAACAGAGGATGAATGGCCTGGACTCTGGACAGTGATGGAAGGAAACCACAACAGTTTTCCCGTTGTACGGATTAAGAAACCGCTGTGTGACCTTTCACGGGAGAGCGGGATTTGGAAAGAGCTTGGGTTCGACAAGGAAGGAAAAAGGAAGAAGCCATCGGATGACAAGCGTGTCTCTGTTCTGGCCGATATCTTAGAGAGCCTCCATACGCCTCCAGAGAAGAACGATAAAAATTTCTGGCTGAGGCTACATAAGAAGGCAGGTGAGCTTCGGGAATATGCGTATAACAACAGCCCTGAGGATGAGGCTTTACGGGAGTTCGCTTGCCGTTTCCAGAAAGCTTCAAGTAATCCAAATCTTTTGAGAGAAATCAGCAAACAAGCTTTGCAGGACTTCCGCTCTGCACAGCTAGAGGCAATTGACACTGTTGAGACCCTTCTAGTGGGGAAAGGGCCGAAAAAGGATAATGGCAAGACCCCTGATATGGCTGTCCAATTGGCGTTTGATTTTTCCGATGCTTC
>JAJDZM010000252.1 GCA_022824615.1 Candidatus Binatia bacterium
CGCGTTACGCAGGTCCAGGAGAGCCTCGCTCCCCTCCAGATGGGCAATAATGCCCAGGTGACCGGAGCCGGTGTCCTGATTATTCCGCGTGTCGTGCTGCTCAACAATGTGACGTTCCAGTGGCAGGGCTTGGTCGTGATCGTAGGGGAGGGCGACCTGCGCGCGGTGGGGCCGAATGTGTGTGGTCAGATTCTTGGCGCTGTTCTGGTTCAAGACGATGGAACCTCAAGCCAAAAGCTGGATTTTGACCAAGTGCAACGCAGCAGCGCCTGCGCGCCGTTTACCGTGAATTACAGCTGTGAAGCCGTTGTGCGGGCGCTGATGCTCTTGCACCGAACCGTATCCTGGACGGAGCAGTTTGATGCCTAGCCAGGGCTCCCAAGGCTTTTCCCTGCTTGAACTCCTGCTTGTCATTACGCTGCTGGGTATTCTGACTGGGATAGCCTCGCTCCAACTCGCGCCACTCCTCCAGCGTGTCACGGTCAATAGTGGGGTCCGGCAGGTGGTCGCCGATCTCCAACTCGTTCGAATGCAGGCCATTGCGTATAACCGCCGCTTACGTGTGACGTTCCAGCCTGGCTCAGATACGTATCTTGTCGAAAAAAGAGAAAACGGACGCTGGCAGGACCACCGTCTCCACAGCCATAACCGCGCCGACGCTGAGTCAGGCAGTATCTCCCTGCCAGCGAGCGTGGTCGTCTTAGCTGCGAATTCGCGTGGCGATGTGATTTTTGTTCCGCGTGGCCATGTCGATGGCGGCATGACCCTCACGCTGGCATCCCCTGACGGACAATTCTCGAAACGCATTGTGATCAATCTTGCCGGTCGGGTCCGGATCGATTAGACTACAGTGGTTGCTACCCATTGACCTCCCACCGCTGTTTGTTTGTCTGCTTGCCTGTGTCTGCGGCGCCTGTATTGGGAGTTTCCTGAATGTGTGTATCTACCGCCTCCCTCTTGAGGAGTCGGTGATTTCCCCAGGTTCCCACTGCCGGAGCTGCTCAACCCCACTAGCCTGGTACGATAATATCCCGCTGTTTTCCTATCTGGTTCGACGCGGACGTTGTCGGGTGTGCGACGCCCGGTTTTCTGTCCGCTACTTCTGGGTCGAACTGCTGACCGCTGCTAGCGCTGTGCTGCTGGTAGCTCAATTTGGCCTCACCCTGGTAACCCTGGAGTATTTCGTCTTTGCCGCAGCTTTAGTCGTCATCACGTTTATTGATGTGGATCACCAAATTATTCCCGATATCATCAGTCTGCCTGGGATCATCCTGGGCCTGCTCTTTTCCGCGATCTCTCCACAGGTGACGTTCTGGGAGTCACTCATAGGAGCCGGACTGGGAGCCGGCGTCCTGCTGACCGTGGCCTTCGGTTATTGGGCCGTGACAAGACGCGAGGGCATGGGCGGGGGGGATATCAAACTGTTGGCCATGATAGGCGCTTTTCTGGGCTGGCGCGCCATACCCTTTACCCTGCTGGTCGCTTCTTGTAGCGGGTCGGTGATCGGGATTGCCACCATGATACGGTATCGGGCCGACACCAAACTCGCTTTACCGTTTGGTCCGTTCTTGGCGTTTGGCGCGGGGTGTTATCTCTTCATCGGAGAATCTCTGATCGCATGGTATCTCGGCCTCCACTAACCGACTCCACCTTTCGCATGAAAAGGACTACCGCATAATGTCGGCCGACCTGTCGCGGAATACTGAAGACCGCCCGCGTCCCGCGAACCCGCATGCCGTGTATACTGAACGGCTGAATCAACGCGAAAGCCAATTCCGCCACTGTACGCAGCGGGACCGAACGATAGGTAACACGCGTCTTCTGCTCTTTCTTGCCGGCTGTGGCGTTGCCTGGTTTTTCCTGCGGCCTGGCACCTTGTCGTGGGCTTGGTTACTGCCTTTTGTGATCGGTTTTGTCGGACTCGTGCTCTGCCACGAGCGGGTTAAACATCAGCGGCTGCGGGCGGAACGGAGCGTGGCATTTTACACCCAGGGATTAGCCCGTCTTGAAGACCGTTGGGTTGGGCACGGAGAGTCTGGGGACGAATTCCTGCAAGAGAGTCAGCAGGCTGGGCATCCCTATGCCGTAGACCTCGACCTGTTTGGCTCGGGCTCGGTGTTCGCCTTGCTGTGCACCGCGCGGACCTCGAGCGGGCGACAGACCCTGGCCACCTGGCTGACAACACCAGCCACGCCCGAAGAGATTCGCGCTCGTCAGGCCGCCATTGATGAATTATGTCTCCGTCTCGACCTGCGCGAAGAGTTGGCCGTGCGTGGCGACGATATTGAAGCTGGTGTTTCACCCCAGACCCTGCAAGACTGGGGACAAGCGCCGCCTCACCTCTCTGGCTGGTGGGTGTCTATGGTTGCCGGTATCCTCTCGTTTGTGTCGCTAACGACCCTGGCTGCCTGGGGACTGACCTCGATAGGGCCAGGCCCGTTTGTGGTGGCGAGTGTGGTGCAAGGTCTTTTTGCCGCCAGCGTCCGGCAGCGGGTCGGACGGGCCATTATGAATATCGAGCGGATCGGCCGCGAACTCAACCTGCTGTCCGCAGTCCTGACCTGTCTGGAACAAGAGACGTTTGCGTGTCCGCGGCTGGCCCGTCTTCAGGCATTAATTGCAACGAACGGCTCACCGCCCTCGCGCCAGATTGCTCGCCTCAACCGTCTGATTACCCTACTCGAATCTCGCAAGAATCAGATTTTTGTGCCACTGGCCGCCCCGTTGCTGTGGACGACACAGATTGCCGTGGCTATTGAACGCTGGCGGGCCGTATCGGGCCAGCCCATTGCCCACTGGTTGCGGGCGATCGGCCAATTCGAGGCCCTGAATGCGCTGGCCGGCTATGCGTATGAGCACCCGACCGATCCCTTTCCGGAACTCGTGTCCCGGCAAAAAGATGATCAATGGAGCGCCTGTTTTGAAGGAACCGGGCTCGGTCATCCACTGATGCCTGAACAACAATGTGTACGCAACGATATTAGCCTGAACCAGTCTCCTCAGGCATTGATCGTCAGCGGTTCCAACATGTCGGGCAAGAGCACGCTGCTCAGGACTGTCGGGGTGAACGCCGTCCTGGCCTTGGCCGGCGCCCCGGTGCGAGCGCGGCATCTCCGCCTCTCTCCGCTGACGCTTGGGGCAAGCCTGCGCATCCAGGACTCTCTGCATGCTGGGACCTCCCGTTTCTACGCGGAGGTGATACGCGTCCGCCAACTGATGGATGGCGCGGCTGGTCCGGTACCCTTGCTGTTTCTTTTGGACGAGATTTTTCACGGCACGAATTCTCACGACCGCCAGATTGGCGCGTCCGCCGTGGTCCGGAGTCTGCTTGAACGAGGAGCCATTGGTTTGGTCACAACCCATGATCTCGCGCTCGCCCAGATCGCCGATAGTCTATCTCCGCGTGTAACCAACGTCTGTTTTGAGGATCGGCTCGAAGACGGCGAGCTGCGGTTCGATTACCGTATGCAAACCGGTGTCGTCCAAAAGAGTAATGCCCTGGCGCTGATGCGCTCGGTTGGATTGGAAGTCGGCTGAGTTTTTCGCTATGTTCCACACGCCCGGAGAGCACGGCTTATGAGCGGAGTTTTTATTACCTTTGAAGGGAGCGAGGGCGGCGGGAAGACCACCCAGGTCCCTCTCCTGGCCGAGGCGCTGCGCGCGCGTGGCCATGACGTTGTTGAGACGTGCGAGCCGGGCGGCACGCCAATCGGACAGACCCTGCGCCAGCTCTTGTTACGCCCGTACACCGGGCGGCCGACTGATACGCTCGCTCCTTCGGCTGAATTGCTTCTCATGCTCGCCGACCGGGCGCAGCATATTCATGAGGTCATCCTGCCCGGCCTGCAAGCCGGGCGGATTGTGTTGTGCGACCGGTACGCGGACTCGACCACCGCGTATCAAGGCTACGGACGGGGCTTCGATCTGGCTGAGGTTGCGCGGCTGAACGCCTTTGTGTGCGGCACCTGCCGACCCCAACTGACCTTTGTGTTAGACCTGCCGGTTGCCGTCGGGATGCAGCGGGCCCAGGAGCGACGAGGAACGGCGGCGGTCGACCAGTTTGAGGCCGCGTCAGTCAGTTTTCACGAGCGGGTACGCGAGGGGTTTCTCGCCATTGTCCACGCCGAGCCCGAGCGGGTCTGCCTGGTTGACGCGGCCCGAGATATCGAGGCTGTACACACCGCTGTTCTTGCTGGTGTCCGCAAACGTTTGCCCGCCCTTTTATAAAGAGAGACAGAGGGAAAACCATGCTGCTGGATCAGATACACGGCCACGCCTCAGCGCTTGCGATATTGCGCAAGGCACTGGCCAATGATCGGGTTGCCCATGCGTACCTCTTTACCGGGCCGGATGGTATCGGCAAGCGTTGTACCGCCGTTGCCCTGGCGCACGCTTTACTCTGTCAGGAGGCTCCTCAGCGCGGGTGTACCTCCTGTCCCGCCTGCCTGTCTCTGCAAGCGGGCTCCCATCCGGACTATTATTTCAGCGCGCCCCTCCCCGGCAAGCAGAGCATGGGTATTGATCAGATTCGAACGATGCAGCGCTTTTTGGCGCTCCGGCCTGTTCGCGGTGGCAAAAAAGTCTGCATCCTCAATGAGGCGCATATTCTGACAGACCAGGCCCAGAGCGCCTTGCTGAAGATTCTTGAAGAGCCGCCCGGCGATACGATGATCGTGCTGATTGCTACGAGCGGGTCCACGCTCTCTCTGCCCCTGCTGTCGCGTTGCCAACACGTGCGTTTTGCTCCGCTGCCGGTTCAGGACGTGGAACGCATCCTGCGGCAGGAGGCCGGTCTGGAGGCCGATCCAGCGAGTCTTCTCGCCCGCTACAGTCGCGGGAGTATTGGTCGCGCCCTCAGCCTCGATCCCCCCACCCTGATTGAAGAGCGACAGCAGGTTGTCGAGCATCTCTCCGCGGTACGCGGTGCTTCTTTTTCAACCCTGTCCCAATTGGCTGAATGGCTGGTGGCCGACCGGACCTCCAGGGCAAAGAAGAAAGCCGAGACGCCACAAGCCCTGGAGAGAGGCGCTCGCCTGGAACTCGTTCTGGCCTGGTATGAAGAGGCGCTGCGCTACCTCTTACTTGGCAAGGGCGCGGTCGTGCGCTATCAGGACTGCCTGTCCGCCCTGGGCCAGGCGACCACGAACGTGAATATCTCCAGAGCCCTATGCGATCTCACCGTTGTCTACGATACGATGCAGGCCCTGGACCGGAACGCCAACCCACGACTCGCCGTCGAAGATATGCTGCTGGAACTTGCTGAGGTGGCGCCCGCCCGCTAGGAAAGAGTAAACGCGCCCTCCAAACAGCCAAATGAAGCTGGGCCCGTTTGCTCTTTAGAGAGATTCGAGGAGACATACATGGATCATCCACGGCATATACTTGTTGGCGTCGCCTGGCCGTACGCAAACGGCGAACAGCACATCGGCCATATTGCCGGCGCCTATCTTCCCCCTGATATATTCGCCCGCTTCCAGCGTATGCGCGGCAACCATGTCCTGATGGTGAGTGGCTCCGACACGCACGGCACCCCTATTACCGTCCGGGCTGAGGCCGAGGGGGTCAGCCCGGCTGAAATTGTTGATCGGTTTCATGCCACGTTTGTTGACAGCTACCTCAAGCTCGGTCTGACGTTCGACCTCTTCACCCATACGGACACCCAAAACCACTGGGATGTGACGCAGGATATTTTTCGCACCCATCTGGAGGGTGGCTATATCTACCAGGACAGCCAGCAGCAGTTGTATGACGCTCAGGCCAACCGTTTTCTGCCCGACCGCTATGTTGAGGGCAACTGTCCGTTTTGTGACTATGACGAGGCGCGCGGGGACCAGTGCGATCAGTGCGGGCGCACCTACGAAGCGGTCGAGCTCAAAAACCCGCGCTCACGGATTACCGGGAACACCGCCCTCGAAGTCCGTGCGACCGAGCATTACTTTCTGGATTTGTCGAAACTCCAGGAACCGCTGCGGTCCTGGCTGCAGGACGGCAAAACGCACTGGCGTCCGAACGTCATCCATTTTGCGCGCACCCAGGTCGAACAAACGGAGCTGCGTGGCCGTCCGATCACCCGCGACATGGAGTGGGGCGTCGCAATTCCGCTGCCGAACACGGACGGGAAATGTATCTATGTCTGGTATGACGCGGTCATCGGCTATCTGAGTGCGGCAAAAGAGTGGGCCCAACTCAACAGCGACACTGAACAGTGGCGGCAGTGGTGGGATGCCACTACCAACCCTCAGGCTCGTATCTATAACTTTATCGGCAAGGACAATATCCCTTTTCATGCCATGATGTGGCCGGCAATGCTGATTGGCTACCAAAGCCTGAATTTGCCCTATGATGTGCCGGCCAACGAATACCTGAATATGTACGGCCGGAAGTTCAGCAAAAGTCAGGGGCGGATTATCAGCATCCTGGACGTGCTGGAACGTTACCAGGCTGATGCCTGGCGCTACGCGCTCACCGCCATCGCGCCGGAAGCAAACGATGTGGACTTTACCTGGGACGATTTTGTGGAACGCGTGAATAACGAACTGGTGGCAAATTGGGGAAATCTGGTGAACCGGGTGTTAGGCTTTGCCTATAAGCGGTGGCAGGGCGTTATCCCCGAACCGGGGCCGTTGAGCGAAAAAGAGCAGGGTCTGCTTGATGAAGTCAAAGCCGGTTTTAACCGCGTTGGGGATTTGTACAACGGTGTGAAACTCAAAGCCGCCATGCAGGAAGTCCGACGCCTGAGCCAACGGGCGAACCAGTATCTGCACGACGCCGCGCCCTGGAGTACGATCAAGACAGACCCACAACAGGCCGCCACGTCCGTCTATGTGGCCCTGCAAGCTATTGACTGGTTGAAAATTCTCTGGGCACCCATACTGCCTCACACCAGCCAACAACTCCACGAGTTCCTCGGCTATGATGGCCAGCTCTTTGGCCGTCAGTATACGCAGCCCGTCAAAGACGCTCGAGGCGAACATCTCGTGCTGCGCTATGACAACAGCACAGCTATTGGCCGGTGGGAAGCGGGAACGCTCGCTCCAGGCCAGACCCTGCGGCAGCCCATGCCATTGTTTGTCAAACTCGATGAAAACGTGCCGGAGCAAGAGGCCGCGGGTTAGCGAGGAGAGCCGCCGATCATGCGCCTGGCCGATTCGCACTGTCATCTGACCGACACGCAGTTTGACGAAGACCTGACCGCCCTCCTGACCCGGGCGCGCCAGGCCGGCATCAAGCGTTTTATTACGATTGGAGCGACAGGCGAATTCTGGCATAACGAAAAAGCCGTGGCGCTCGCCCAGGAACACTCCGATGTTTTTGCCACGGTGGGCGTGCACCCGCACAATGCCGAGACGATTACCCCGGCAACCTATGCCCACCTTCGTCGCTTGGCCCAGGAGCCCAAGGTTGTCGGGTTAGGTGAGACCGGCCTGGATTTTTACTACGAGTATTCTCCATGCGAAGCGCAGCGGAGGCATTTCCGCACTTTCATCCAGCTTGCGCTCGAACTCGACCTGCCGCTCTCCATGCATGTCCGTGAAGCCTACGCTGAGGCTGCCGATATTCTCCGCCAAGAAGGCGGTGGCCGAGTCCAGGGCGTGATGCACTGCTTTACCGGCACGGCACCAGAAGCCGAGGCCCTGCTGGCCCTGGGTTTGTCTCTTTCGTTCAGTGGGATTGTGACGTTCAAGAACGCGCAGGACCTGCGCGAGGTCGTGCCTCTTGTACCAATGGACCGGCTACTCATTGAGACCGATTGCCCGTATCTGGCTCCGGTCCCATACCGCGGCCGGCGGAACGAACCCGCCTATGTTTCTCAGGTGGCGGCAACGATTGCCCAACTCAAAGCCGTGTCGCTTGAAGAGGTGGCGCAGGCCACGTGGCGCAATACCGCGCGCCTCTTTGGGCTCGATGCTTAGCCGCTGAAGAAGCGCCCCTGACGCGGGTCAAGACTCTCTCGGCATTCTTTGCAAATCCCGTAGATTTCCATCTTGTGCGTGGTCGCCACAAAGTCGTAGCGCTGCGCAAGTTCTTCCTGGAGTTCTTCAATCCGGGGCTGGACGAATTCGATAATGCGCCCGCAGCGCTCGCAGATCAGATGATCGTGGTGCCGTTCAGCTTCAACGTTCTCAAAGCGAGCCTGTCCGTCGGCAAAATGGCGTTCCTCGGCGAGCCCGCACTCTTTGAGTAATTTGAGGGTCCGGTAGACGGTGGCGTAGCCCACCCGCGGATTGACTTGGCGGACTTCGCTATAGAGTTCTTCTACGCTGATATGGCGGGTGATCGAGAAAAAGACGCGGGCGATGTCTTCTCGTTGAGCAGTCGCCTTGAGCCCCTGCTCTTTGATCCAGAGCCGAAAGGTGTCAAGCCGCTCACTCATGATGGCTGGTCTCCTGTTATGCCCACGAAAAGATGACGGATTGACGGCGACAGCGCCTGCGTATCAACCTCGCGTTGCGAGAGTTCATCGAGCAGGATGTCAACCCGTTCGGTCACCGGGCGGTCCCGGTCGAGGAAGACGATATCTTGATCGCGCACCCGACAGCCCCCGCCGCGAACGCGATACCCCACTTCGCGCAGCAGCTTTTCCTCTCGGACCTGAATGCCCAGTCGTGTCGCGACTTCTTTCAGCTCTCCGAGCGTCGCGTTCTCTTGTCTCCCACCACTGCCACGGCCCATCTTCTTCTTTGCCATAGTTCTATTGTGACCAAGGCCCGAAAACTTGTAAAGCGCTCATTGCTCAGACTTCCCCCTTGCGAGCTTGCATCTGGATCGGTAATATCTCCTAACCGAACGGTCAGCACGTGAGGCCGAAAGGGCAAAAGGCCCGACAGGAAAGATATGCGGTTTCCATTACATATCACGACCGACATGATTAAATGGCAGCTCAAGAACAAGCTGCGCGGCCAGTCCCGTTACCCCGTCGTGCTCATGCTCGAGCCCCTCTACACCTGCAATCTGGCCTGTGTGGGGTGTACGCCGGAGCGGCACCAGGGCGATCTCAAAGATCGCCTCTCTTTAGAGCAATGCTTTGAGGCGGTGGATCAGTCCGGCGCGCCGGTGGTGTCCATTTGTGGTGGAGAACCAACCGTGTATCCGGAGTTGCCGGGGCTGGTCGATGGCATTATTGACCGCAAGCGCCACATCTATCTGTGTACCAACGGGATTTTACTGGAGCGATTTTACAACAAAGGGAAGCCGCATAAGCGCCTGTCCATCAATGTGCATCTGGATGGCATGCGCGCCACCCATGACTTTGTATGTGACAAGCCTGGCGTCTTTGACCAAGCCGTTGAAATGATCAAGCTCGGTAAACAGCTCGGCTACTCCATGTGCACCAACACCACGGTGTTCCGTGAAACCAGTATGGAAGAGATCGAAGAGATGTGTGAGATGCTGACCGGGCTGGGCGTGGACGGCATCATGGTCTCACCCGGCTATCATTACGAGGCGCTCAAGACCAACCACTTTCTGTATCGGGACGAGATTCACCAGAAGTTCAAACACGTACTGAAGCTGTCCGAGCGCTACAAGATTTCGCTCACCCCGCTGTTCCTCGAATTCGCCGCCGGCGAGCGCGACTATCCCTGTACGCCGTGGGGCAATGTCACCCGGACACCCTTTGGCTGGAAGGACCCGTGCTATCTCATCGGCAAGAAATACTTCAAGACCTGGGACGAGTTCTGGAACGGGGTGGATTGGGACTACTGGGAAAAACGTGAAGACGCCTTGTGTCAGAACTGTCTCATGCACTCCGGCTTTGAGGCCTCGGTCATGCGCAAGCTGCCCGAGAGCCCGCAGGACATG
>JAJDZM010000205.1 GCA_022824615.1 Candidatus Binatia bacterium
GCGGCGTCTTCATTCGGAGTATGGCGACGCGCGGGAGTCATGGGGGGTTGTCCCGTGCGACCAAGGACGTCATTAAGCTGATGGATGCGGCCAGCCTGGACTATATTCTGGTTGAAACGGTCGGTGTCGGGCAGACGGAATTGGACGTCATGGGCACGACTGATACCGTTCTGGTAACGCTCGTACCGGAAGCTGGTGACGGCGTTCAGGTCATGAAAGCTGGGCTGATGGAGATCGCGGATATCTTCGTCGTCAATAAGGCGGACCGGGACGGAGCACAGCGGATGATGACCGAACTCAGCCTGATGCTGGAGCTGAAATACAGTAATCGTCCGGCAGAGGAGTCGGCGCGGTCGCCCTGGCGTATCCCTGTGCTGGCGACGCAGGCGATTAACGGAACGGGCCTGCCGGAACTGCTGCAAGCCATCCGGGATCATCATCAGGCGTCGCTTGCGTCCGGAGAGCTGACACGCCGCCGCTCAGAACGTCGGCGCGAGGAACTCATTACCCGAGTCGAATACGAAGTCCGTAAACGCTTGACTGCCGGAGCCCAGACCGACCCCGAGCTGTCGCGCTATTTTGATGCGGTTGGTGCCGGAACGCTTGATCCCCATACCGCGTCGCATCAAATTCTGGAAAGCGCCGCGCTTCGAGATGAAGCTGGGTCCAACGCATAAAGGAGGAAGTTATGAAAGCCGCAGTCCTCTACGAACTCAGCACCCCACTCCAAGTAGAAGAGGTTGACCTCGACAACCCCAAATCAAAAGAAGTGCGCGTCAAGATTACCGCCAATGGCGTGTGCCATAGCGATTATTCCATTATCCATGGTGTGATTCGCTCCCCGTTGCCCGTCGTGCCTGGTCATGAAGGTGCTGGTATTGTTGAAGAAGTCGGGCCGGACGTGACGATGGTGCAGCCCGGCGACCATGTGGTCCTGTCTTTCGCTCCCTACTGCGGACACTGCTACTACTGTGCCCAGGGCAGTCCGGTTCTGTGCGTGAATATGCGGACGATTATGGGCAAAGGCGCTCTCCTGGATGGCACCTGTCGGCTGAGTAAGAACGGACAGAAGATTCATCATGCCGCCGGTCTGTCGAGCTATGCGGAATACGCGGTGGTGCCCGAAATCGCCTGTGTCAAAATCCCGCACGAGGTGCCGCTCGACAAAGCCTGTCTGGTCGGCTGTGGAGTCATGACCGGGGTCGGGGCCGCCATCAATACCGCTGCGGTCAGACCTGGCACAAGCGCCGTGGTCATTGGCTGCGGAGGAGTGGGGTTGAATGTGATTCAGGGCTGCGCGCTAGCCGGAGCGAGCATTATTATCGCGGTTGACCTGATGGATAATAAGCTCGAATACGCCAAAGAGTTCGGCGCGACCCATACGGTGAATCCGGCCCGAGACGATCTGACCAAGACCGTGCGAAGCCTGACCGACGGGCGTGGCTCGGATTACGCTTTTGAGGTGATCGGCCTGGGCAAAACCATCGAACAAGCCTATGCCTGCACCCGGCAGGGGGGCAGTACGATTGTGGTTGGCGCACCGGCGCGGGAAGAGACGGTGACGATCCCGGCGTTCAGCCTGCTCAACGAGAAAAAAATTCAGGGTTCAGTCTACGGCTCTTCTCGCCCGCACGTCGATATGCCGCGCCTGATTGAGCTGTATATGAACAACAAGCTCAAACTCGATGAACTGGTAACCCGGACCTACTCACTCGATGAAGTAAATGATGCCATGACCGCCCTGGAGAAAGGCGAAGTCGCCCGGAGCGTGGTCGTGATGTAAAAGCGGCCTGAAGGAAAAGGACCGCTCTCCTTGAGCTTGCCGGTTCAGGGCCTGAGCACGGAGCCCTCAGCCGCGCGGATGATACCTGCGGTGCACCTCGCGTAAGCGCGCGCTCGCCAGATGAGTATAGATTTGCGTTGTGGCAATATCAGCGTGGCCCAGCATGGACTGAACCGCCCGCAGGTCCGCTCCACCCTCCAGCAGATGCGTCGCAAAGGCGTGCCGCAAGGAATGGGGATAGACCGGACTGCCCTCAGGATTCTTCTTGGCGTAGCCTTTGATCAGCGCCCAGAATGCTTGACGGGTGAGCGGCTTCCCGGAACGAGTCAGGAAAATATAATCGCTGCTCCGGTGCTTCAGCAGGACTGGGCGGACGGTGTCGAGATAACCCTGGAGCTGCGCGAGTGCCCGAGTCCCGAGGGGGACGAGGCGTTCCCGATTGCCCTTGCCCCGTACCCGGACGAATCCTGCTTCCCGGTTGACCTGAGAGACTGTCAGCTGCACCAGTTCGGAGACACGCAGGCCGGTCGCGTATAACACTTCGAGCATGGTCTGGTTCCGCATGCCGAGTGGGGTCGTCGCGTCTGGCAGTGAGATGAGGGCGTCTACCTGTTCCTGGGACGGGACGTGGGGCAGGGCACGGCCAAACTTGGGCAGATGGAGTAGGGCGGTTGGGTTCTTCCCAGGCAGTTCGTTTTCCCGTTGGAGGAAGCGGTATAAGCCGCGCAGCGCGGTTAAGACTCGGGATTGGGTACGGGTTGACACGCCCTGCTCGTGCAGAGCGCTGAGAAAACCAACGATATGGCGCGACCCGGCTTGTCTGACATCCGCCATATCCTGGGTCGATAAATAGACGCAGAATCGGTGGAGGTCCCGACTGTAGACCTCTACGGTGCGCGGCGTTAAGCCCTTTTCTACGGTGAGATGCCCCAGAAAGGTATCGAGCAGGGCATCACTCTGGGCACTCTTTTGGTGAGAAGGGGAGTGAGCAACGGCGGGCTGAGTCATGCCGCCTCCTCATGGCTGCGCAGTCGGCCTTGCAGCTCTGCCAGCGCCCGGTCGGGATTCCCCACTTTCGCGCCTGTCACATCAGTCACATAGAAGACATCGAGGACCTGATCGACATTGGTTGTGATCTTCGCCAGGTGGATCACGAGGCCGAGTTGAAACAGGGCGTGGGTCACCTCGAATAAGAGTCCGGTCCGGTCCAGCGCCGTGACATCGACCAGGGTGTAGGTTGGCGATGTGGTGTTATCAATCGTAATCTCGGTCCGCAGGCGTGGGCGGGAGCGTTGTAGAAACGCCGGTGGCCTGGCCGCCTGCAGCATCTCCTCAACCGTTCGCTCACCGTGTAATACGGCGTTCAGCCGCGTATAAAATCGGGCCCAGGTATCTTCCGAGAGCAGCATGTCCTGGCGGTCCAGGTGTGACAGCCGAAAGACGTCTAAAGCAATGCCTTGCCGGCTGGTAGCAATACGTGCTCCGGAAATGCTGAGGCTGCTGACGGTGAGAACGCCGGCGAGCATGGAAAAGAGCCCTGGGCGATCACGGGTGACCAGGGTAAATTCACTATACTCCTGCTCTGGAAAGTGGTGCAGGCTGGCGCGGTAGGGAGCTTCAGCCTCTGCCTGGACAAAACGGCTCATGAGTTGAAAATGCTCTGGAACCGCATCCTCCGGGGTCGTCAGGAAATAACTATCCGGCATGGCAGTCAGGAACTGGGAGAGCTGGTCGGCGGCTGCTTCTGCGGACAGATGGTGGCGAATACGCTCTTTGCGGCGCTGGAGGCGCGCGTCTTGATCCTCCTCCACAAGCGCCCCTGTTTCCAGGCGCTCCAGGGTGCGCAGATAGAGTTCGTTGAGGAGTCCCCCCTTCCAGCTATTCCAGACCTTGGGGCCAACGGCCTTCATATCGGCAAACGTCAGCAGATAGAGCCTTTTCAAGCAACCGGGATTCTCTACCGTTCGGGCGAAATCGGCAATTTGCGCATCGTCTGAAAGATCGCGCCGTTGGGCGATGTGAGACATAAAGAGATGCTGGCGGACGAGGACCTGCCACTCGTGCGCCTCATCCGGCGGCAGTTGCCAGCGCCTGGCGGCTGCATCCACCATTTCGGCACTCCGGGCGGAATGCTCAACGCCAAACCCCTTGCCCACATCGTGGAAGAGCATGGACAGGAATAAGAGGTCCACCCGATCAATCTCACGCATGACCTGGGTCAGGAGCGGCAGACTCTCCTTATATTCGCCGGCGCGCAAGCGTTCGAGTTCTGCCACGCCATGTAAGGTATGCTCGTCGATGGCATAGATGTGGTACAGGTCGCGCTGCGTTCGCCAGCGTAAGTGACCGAACTCGGGTAACAGCCATTCGAGCAGGCCGACCTCGTGCATCGCATGCAGGGTCGGGGCAACCCGCTGCTTCCAGGATAAGATGGCGAGAAAGGAGTCCCGCACCTCGGGATGGCTGGCCGATTCCGGTGGGAGCTTGGTCAGCGCCTGACGAATCATCTGCTTGGTTTCACGGCTACACGCGACGCCGTGACGTTGAGCGTCATGGAAGAGGGTCACGAGATTGAGCGGCTTCTGGGTGAGCATCTCGGGCTTGGTCACATGCAGGGTCCGGTCAACAATACGAATGCCCTCACGGATGTCCCGACCCCTCGGGCGGCCCAGGAAGTTGAAGAGTTGCGACGGTGTGACACAGCGTTCAAACATGAGCCGGGTAAAATCATGAATGATCGTGACGTGTTGATAGTAGGCGCGCATGAACTGGGTAGCGTCCAAGAAGCCACACGCCGGGGCAAGCTGATCTTGATGTTCAAAGGTCAGTTTGTCCTGCGCTGTCCGCTCCAGAAGATGAAGCCCGTTCCGCACCCGCCACAAGAAATCCTGGGCCGCCTCTACTGCGGCCAGGGTCGATTCCGAGACAACACCCTTGACGATAAGCTCGCGCCAGTTGGTGAGCTTGAATTTTACTTTGGCCAACCACCAGGCAGTGTGCAAATCGCGCAACCCGCCACAACCCTCTTTCAGATTTGGTTCGAGCAGATAGAGCGAGTCGCCCTGGCGCTGGTGGCGGACGCGACTCTCTTCGGCCTTTGCCTGAAAAAACTGTTCGGATCGTTTTTCCACCAAGTCGCGATGAACCGCGGTCTGAAACTCACGAGCCAGGGACTCTTCCCCACACAGATAGCGACTATCGAGCAGAGAGGTTTTAATTTCGAGATCCCGACCCGCATGCCGGAGGCATTCCCGAATATTGCGAACCGCATGGCCGACCGTCCAGCCCGCGTCCATCAGACTGTAATACAGGGTTTCCCATACCGTCTCAGCATAGGGGGTGATTTTCCAGTGGTAGAGGAAGAGCAAATCAATGTCAGAATGCGGATTCAACTCGCCGCGGCCATAGCCGCCCAGGGCAAACAGACTACAGCGTTGGCTGAGGCTGGTATAGCGACGTGTGTAGAGACGGGTCGCGGCGGTAAAGACATACCGCACGAGCTGATCGACCAGCGCGGTATGGAACTCGACCACGGGGCGTCCACTCTGACTACTTGCCTGATGCTGTACCAGCAATTCGTGGACCCGGGTACGATAGGTGCCGGAAATCTGACTCAGGTTCCAATCGGGATCAAGTTCCACGTCCGGGTCTGAGGAAGGGAGGGGCGGCAGCTCAATGAGGGCGGGAGGCAAATGTTGCTGGTCAGCGTCCATGATACGCTATCTTTCCTGGCGAGGCGGACTCACAGGCTCTCCATACGTGGCAACTCTTCTTTGATAAATCGGGCAATCCCTTGAAAAAGTCCTTCCGCTATGGCTTCCCGATAGGCCGAGGAACGTAACAACTGGCCCTGGACGCGGTGTGTCAGAAAGGACACCTCGGCGAGGACGCACGGCATCTCTGCTCCAACGAGCACGTAGAACGGTCCTTTTTTTACCCCAAGGTTACGCGCCCGTGTATGACGTCTGGTAACCTGGGTCATCATAGACGACTGGAGGACATGAGCAAGGATAACCGACCCCTCTAATTTGTCATTATGGATCATATCACTCACAATCTCGGATAATTCGCTTCCTACCTGCGGCGGTTGTCGCAGGTGTTGCAGACCATTTTCAAAGTTGGCCAACCGAATAGTGGCACGATCATCGGTATTATTCAGATGATAGGTCTCCACTCCTTGGAGATGAGGGTTTTCACTCGCGTTGGCATGGATCGAAATAAAAAGGTCGGCCTTCATGGCATTGGCCTGGGCCGTGCGTTCTTCCAGGGGAACAAAGACATCCTTCTCTCGCGTATAGAGCACTTTAACCGGCAGGCGGGACTCCAGCTTTTTGCCGAGCCTTTTGCTGATGGCCAGGACCACGGTTTTCTCCTTAAGACCGCCAACGCCGATAGCGCCCGGATCACGCCCGCCGTGCCCGGGGTCAATCATAATCCGATAGGGCTGGGGCGCTTCGGCTTGCTCGGATGGTTGGTCTACCTCGGTTTCCTTACTCTTGCCTTTGACATCAATAATGAGGCGATACGGCGAGTAGAGCGGAAAAGCGGTATAGCTCTCAATCTGTTCCAGATCGAGTACGACCCGGGCGGTGGTTGGCGAAAACTGGCCCGTCCGGATGCGTTTGAGCAGACCGTCATGAACAGGAATCGGCTCGCGGAGGTTGGGGGCAAGCCGGGTTGGGGAAAAATCAATGACAATGCGATCCGGTCTATCATGAGCCCGGTCAGCCGCAACCTGAAAGTGGTTATAGTCCGCTTGGGCCGAGAGCGTAATGATGACCCGAGTGTAGTCTGGAACTGAGGTATGCCGTATTTCTTCGAGAGCGGGACGGGGCGGGGAGAGGGCAAAGGCGAAAGGGGCTACGCTCGCAAGCAGAACCGCCCCCAGTCCCCACCGAAATACCCCACCGACCATGGGTAGAACTTATGTCCCAAATTCCCAGGATGCAAGATAGCGCTTCTGCTCCGGAGTCAGTCGGTCGAGCTGGATATCCATGCTGGCGAGTTTGAGGCTGGCGACCTGATCTTCAATCTCCTTGGGTACGGCATGCACGTTGGGCGTCAGATCTTCCTGATTTTCCACCGCCCACCGCACGGTTAACGCCTGCGTAGCAAAACTCATATCCATCACTGCCGGCGGGTGTCCTTCCGCCGCGGCAAGATTGACGAGCCGACCCTCGCCAATGACATAAATGCAGCGGCCATCGTCCAGATGATATCCGTCCACGTTTGTACGGACATTCCGTTCCACTCTTTTGGCCATTTTCTTGAGCGCTTTAATATCGATCTCCACGTCAAAATGACCTGAGTTGCACAGGATAGCGCCGTCTTTCATGCGCAGAAAATGCTCTTTGCGCAGCACGCTGGTGTCACCGGTCACGGATACGAACAGCTCTCCCTCGCGGGCCGCCTCACGCATGGGCATCACCCGGAAGCCATCCATGGCGGCTTCGAGGCCACGAATCGGGTCGATTTCCGCCACGATGACCTGGGCTCCCAGCCCGTGGGCACGCATGGAGACCCCCTTGCCGCACCAGCCGTAGCCTGCGACCACGACGGTCATACCGGCCAGCAGGATATTGGTCGCTCGCAGAACCCCGTCCAGGGTGGACTGTCCGGTTCCGTAGCGGTTGTCGAACAGATGCTTGGTGGTGGCGTCGTTCACGGCAATGACCGGGAATTTCAGGACGCCGTCCTTTTCCATGGCGCGCAGCCGGATGACGCCGGTCGTGGTCTCTTCCATGCTGGCGCACATATGCTCGGCGCGGTCGGCATACTGCTTGTCGGTATGCAGCAGCGAGACGAGGTCGGCGCCGTCGTCGAGGGTCACGCTGGGCTGATGAGCCAGGGCTTGGTGCAGGTGGGCATAATAACTCTTGTTATTCTCGCCGCGAATCGCAAATGTCGGAATGCCCTCGTGTTTGACCAGACCGGCGGCAATATCGTCCTGGGTGGACAGCGGGTTGGAGGCGCACAGGGTGACGTTAGCGCCGCCAGCCTTGAGGGTACGCATCAGGTTGGCGGTTTCGGAGGTAACGTGCAGACAGGCCGCCAGACGCACGCCTTTCAGAGGTTTCTCGCGTGAAAAAACTTCTCGGACCTGGCGCAGGGCCGGCATGTGCTGGTCGGCCCACTCGTAACGTTTCTTGCCTTCCTTGGCCAGCTTGGGGTCTTTGACATCGCCTCGGCTTGTACGCATTTCTTTGAGTCCTTTGGGTCTGTTGGGTCTGTTGGGTCTGTTGAGTCACACAGGACGGGGTCATGCGGTTGTCGCCGCACGCTTGAGGTCCGCTACACGGTTAAGCTGCTCCCAGGGGAAATATCCATCCTCGGCCGGACGCCCGAAATGGCCATAGGCTGCGGTTTTTTGATAGATGGGACGCTTCAATTTGAACGTATCAATGATTTTTGCTGGCTGCAGGGCGAAATTGGCGCGCACGATTTCGTCAAGCCGTTCGTCAGGCAGTACGCCAGTCCCGAAGGTGTCGACGTACACGCCGACTGGGTCGGGTTTGCCGATTGCGTAGGCGAGTTGTACCTCACAGCGTTTGGCCAATTCTGCGGCCACGATATTCTTGGCAATATAGCGCGCCATATAGGCGGCTGAGCGGTCTACCTTGCTGGGGTCTTTGCCTGAAAACGCGCCGCCGCCATGCCGGCCGTAGCCGCCATAGGTGTCAACGATAATTTTCCGTCCGGTGAGGCCGCAGTCGGCGTATGGGCCACCGTCCACGAACTTCCCTGTCTCATTGACCAAATACTTCGTTTCGCCATCTAGGAACTCGGGCGGAATGATCCGCTTCACGACTTTCTCCGTGATCTCCTCTTTGATGGTGTCTCCGTCCGTGTCTGGGTCGTGCTGTGTGGCGATGAGGACGGTGTCGGCGCGGACTGGTTTCCCGTCCCGGTATTCGACTGTAACCTGTGACTTACTGTCGGGCCGTAGAAAAGGCAGTTCGCCCCGTCTGCGGATTGCGGCGAGCTCCTGGACCAGCTTGTGCGCCATATAGATGGGATAGGGCATGTACGCTTCGTTCTCGTCGCAGGCAAAGCCGAACATCATGCCTTGGTCGCCCGCGCCCTGTTCTTTGTGTAGTCCGGATCCTTCATCGACGCCCTGCTTGATATCTTTCGATTGTTGGCTCAGGGCGGTCAGGATGGTGCAGGTGTTGGCATCAAATCCCAGAGCGGGGTTATCCTTGAAGCCGATTTCGCGCACAACTTGACGGGCGACGTCCGTATAGCTGATCTGGGCGTTAGTGGTGATTTCACCCGCCAAGACGATCATCCCTGTTTTACTGATCTGGGCGTTGGTGGCAATTTCACCTGCCTTGACGACTGTACCCCCTTTGACCATCGTTTCGCACGCGACACGGCTGTCCGGGTCTTGTTCGAGTAAGGCGTCCAGGATGCCGTCCGAGATCTGATCACACATTTTGTCCGGGTGGCCCTCTGACACCGATTCGGACGTAAACAAATAGTCTTTCCCCGTCATAGTTTTTCTCCTTGGCGTGATACTGCCCGTCCCCTAAACGGCTGGGCGCATATAATAGAATCCCCTTCTGAGCGTCAAGGGGTAGAAAGCCGCGGTAGTGGAGAGTGGTGAGTGATTAGTGGTCAGTAGGGGCAACCCCTACCCGCCCCTCCTCGAAGGACGCTCTGGACAGGCTTAGCACGAGCGGCCCGTCCGGTCACCCTGAGCGTAGCGCAAGCGGAGTCGAAGGGGGCTGGGGATACAAACGGAACCACTACCAAAGTGGCGGTCTGGCAGAGCGCGTTTATTCTTCGTCAAAACGATTGGCGACGAGGCGGGTGAGGGTCGAGAGCGCTTCCTCTGCATCCACGCCCCGAATCTGGAGCTCAAGGACACTGCCCTGCGGGGCGCCGAGGGTCAGCAGGTCGAGGACGCTGCGTCCGTTCGCCGTTTGTCCTTCCCAACTGACGGTGACCTCAACCTCGAGATCTTTGAGGGTCTTGACGAAGGCCGCGGCCGCGCGGGCGTGTAAGCCCATTGCGTTAAGCAGGGTGAGCCGGGTTTGGAGGTGGGAGGTCATGCCGGTGTGCTTTGCCGTTGCCTGTCACGGTGCTGAATCCGAACGGTATAGTCCCACGCCTGGAGCTGTCTGCCCACTTCTTCGGCGATAACGACCGAGCGGTGCTGGCCGCCGGTACACCCAATGGCCAGCGTGAGATAGCTTTTGCCCTCTCTGGCATACAGTGGCAGGGTCGATTGAAGTAAGGCCGACAGCTGGCTCAAAAAGAGAACGGTTTCCTCCTGGCCGAGGACGAATTCGACGACGGCGCGCTCCGTGCCGGTCTTGTGTCGGAGAGCATCAACAAAAAACGGATTGGGCAGAAAACGGACGTCCAGCATAATATCGGCATTGATGGGCACTCCGTATTTATAGCCAAACGACTCGACGGTAATGAGTAGGGGCTGTTGGGAGTGGGGATAGCGTTCAATATGCTGAAGGAGGGCCTCCCGAAGCTCGTGCACAGTATACGCAGACGTATCCATAACCACGTCGGCCGCCGCGCGCAGCCCGGCGAGCCGTTCCTCTTCGGTCTGAATCCCTTGGAGGACTCCCCCGTCTCCGGCAGCAGGGTGGGGACGGCGGGTTTCGCTAAAACGCCGCACGAGAACGTCGGCGCTGGCTTCAAAATACAGAATCTTGATCTGGTGGCCCTGCTTGCGCAGCCCTTCAAGGACCGTCGGGTATTCGTGCAGAAAAATACGCTCGCGCAGATCAATCCCCAGGGCCACTCGGCCAATATGTTCCTGGTTATTTTCGCTGAGTTCAAGAAATCGGGGGATGAGGGTGACTGGGAGATTATCGATGCAGTAGAACCCACGATCCTCAAGGACACGGATTGCGGTACTTTTTCCCGAGCCTGATAAGCCCGTAACGATAACGACCTGCATAGCTGTACGTGTCGGGTGCTGCCTCCCCACTACAGATTGTTATCTTCCTCACAGATCATCCGGTGTAAATCCGCTTGGCTGCCGCCTTGGAGCAGGCGTTCTCGAAACGCCTTGTCTTTCAACAGGCGAGAGACCCGAGCCAGGGCCTTGAGGTGGATGCCGGCAGAATCCTCTGGCGCAACCAGCAGAAAGAACAGCCGGGTCGGCCCGCCATCAAGGGAACTGCAATCCACCCCATGTGGACTCAGGCCAAAAACGGCGGCGACGTCTTTCAGTCCGGACAACTTCCCGTGCGGGATGGCAATGCCTTCACCAATGGCCGTGGTGCCGAGACGTTCACGGTCCAGGAGAACGGCGACCAACTGCTCGGCGTCGACACCTTGTGTATGCTGGGCGAGGTGTTGGGCGAGCTCACGCAGGACATCGGTCTTTGTGCGGCTCTGGAGCTGGGGGAGAATGGATTCTTGGCTGAGGATATCAACGACACGCATGGGAGTATTCCTTGTTACAAATGGGACTGTCGCCTAGCGGGCGTACTTCCGCTTGGCCGAGGAAAGAATATTGAGACCTTCTCTATACTTGGCAACGGTCCGGCGGGCAATCTTGATATGGTTGCGGGACAGCGTTTTTGCAATGTCTTCATCACTCAGGGGTTTGCACGGGTCTTCCTGCTCAATCAGGGCGCGAATCTGGGCCTTTACGCTTTCTGCCGAAACGTCTTGTCCATAGTGGCTCTTCAGCCCGGTGGTGAAGAATTTTTTGAGCGGATACAACCCGCGTGGCGTGGCAATATACTTGCCCGCAATGGCCCGACTGACCGTTGACTCATGCGCGCCGATGTCATCCGCGACATCGCGTAACACCAGCGGACGCATATGGGAAATACCATAGTTCAGAAAATCCTGCTGAAATTTTACCAGACTCTCGGCCACCATGAGTAGGGTCCGCTGGCGTTGGTGAATACTCTTAATCAGCCAGGCGGCGGCCCGCAGTTTCTCCTGGACATATTCTTTTGCCTCGCCGTCTTGGGAGAGTAAATGGCGGTACGCATTACTCACCTTGAGACGCGGCAGACCCTCCTCGTTGAGCGTCACCCGATACTCATCTCCGACCTTATGAACATCCACATCCGGGGTGACATAGCGGATATCTCCGTCACCGTAATTGCGTCCGGGTTTGGGTTCAAGGGCCGTAATGAGCTTGACCGCCCGCTGAATTGCTTCCGTCGGGACGTTGAGTGTCTTTGCCAGCCGATCATACCGCCGTCCTTCAAGGGTCTGAAGATGGTGTTGGACGATCGTTATCGTCAAACGCAGCAGGGATTCTTCAAGCGCTTCTCCCTCGTGCTGAGCGGCGTGCAGTTGTAACAGCAGGCATTCCTGGAGGTCTCGCGCGCCGACTCCAATCGGGTCGCACGACTGAACAATCCGCAACACCCGTTCAACCGCCTCGGGACTAACGTTTGCACTATCCGCGATTTCCTCGACACTGGCCTCCAGATAGCCGTCAACGTCCAGATTCCCGATAATCAGAGAGGCGAGAGATTCTTCTGTTGCTGTCAGGGTGTGAAAGCGTAACTGCCAGGTGAGGTGTTCGGCCAGCGACTCCGCACGGGGCAGACGATCCTCTGGCGCATTTTGACGCTCACCATCCACGTCTTCGTCTCCAGTCGGAGAAGGAGCCGGCATGTCGTTACTGTTATTATAGGTGCTGAGATAGGTCTGCCAGTCAATCTGGTCCTTTTCTGTGTTCGCGTCTTGTGTGGCGGCCCGGGTGGGCTCTTCGCCCTGGCCGCGGCCGTCGTTAAAAATAGCCTCGTTCTCGGTTACGCGCTCAATGACCGGATTCTCCGTCAACTCTTCATCAATAAGCGTATCCAACTCTCCACGGGGCAGTTGCAGAATTTTGATGGCTTGACGCAACTGGGGCGTCATCACCAGTTTTTGGGTTAATTTTTGAGTCAGTCTGAGGTCTAACCCCATACCACTCCACCCTTGTCTTCAGTCGCTAGAGGCGGAAGCGCTCTCCCAGGTAGACCTCTCGGGCCCGACTGCTCGCCGTGATTTCCTGGGGCGTTCCTTCCTCAAACACACTACCATCGCTCAGAATATAGGCGCGATCACAGATGCTCAGCGTCTCTCGAACATTGTGATCGGTGACCAGAATTCCGATTCCTCGTTCGCGCAATTGCATGATGATTTCTTGGATATCACCAACCGAAAGCGGATCGATTCCGGCAAAGGGTTCGTCAAGGAGCATAAAGGCCGGCGACATTACCAGTGCACGCGAAATTTCGACCCGACGTCGCTCTCCCCCAGAGAGCGAATCCGCCCGATTGGCTGCCAGATGGCTAATCCCTAGCTCTGCCAGCAGCTCAGCCAGGCGTTCTTCGCGTTGCGCTTTGTTCAGGGAGGTAGTCTCCAGAATAGCCATGACATTTTCCGCTACGGTCAACTTTCGGAAAACTGAGGGTTCCTGGGGTAGATAGGTCACCCCCCGGCGGGCCCGCTTATGCATGGGTAAGGTCGTAATCTCGTCATCATTATAGTAGACTTCACCCTTATCGGGTCGAATAATGCCGACGATGATCGAAAAGGTCGTCGTCTTTCCGGCGCCGTTGGGACCGAGTAAGCCCACCACTTCGCCGCCTGTGACGCGAACGCTGACATCACGCAGCACGACGCGTTTCCCGTAGGTTTTCCACAAGCCTTCGGCTTGGAGGACTGGCGTCTCACTCACTCCGTTGTGCTCTCCTTGCGCGTCTTTCCGGTCGGTCTGGTGGCAACGGATTCCATGGCGTCCTAATCGGGAATAAGGACCATCTGGGCCTGCCGCTTTCCCTTTCCACCCTTTACAATACTGCGATTCTCGTCCAGAAAAACGGTCACGATATCTCCCCTGACTTGGTTGGGGCCCTCCTGAAGAACCGCGTTTCCCCTGAGCGTGACCGTGCGCTTTTTCTGATTGAAAACCGCTTTACGGCTTGTGGCGCGCCGTTCGCCGGAAGTAATTTCGACCCTCCCCTCGGCAACAATATGCTTGAGCCGTTGCTGCGCCGAGGTATTGGCGGCTGACGGTGCGGGGTCTTCATACAGCACGGTCAGCCTATCGCTCTTTAATGTCATATCACCCTGGGTCACCACCACATTCCCGCGATACTGGATACGCTTCTCTTCATAGAAGAATTCGAGGTCATGCGAGCGAATATGAATGGGGTCTTTTCGAGAGGTGAGTGACAGGGAGTCTGCAAAGGTCGCGGCCGAATCTTGGACCGTGCGGTCGGTCGGACCTTGTTGAGCGTCTTCGGCTGCCAGCGTCAACGGAGACAAGAAAAAGAGGCTAATAAGGATTGTAACAAAGACCACCCAGCCAGTCCCCACCAATGTTGCACGCATCATCCGGACTCCCGTGTCACCGTCGTATAGACTTCTGCATTCAGGGTCAGTTGCTTGGTATCAACGGCGACCGTATAGCCTTTGCCTTCAAGCGTAAATCCTTGACCAACAACGTGAATAACCCCGTCCGAGGATATGGTGTTTTGCTGATGGTCGTAGGTTGCCCGGTCGGTTTTTAGGGCAATATCTCCCACCTGCATCTCCAGGTTGCCCCGGAGCTCGATGTGGAGTAAATCTGATTCCCCATCCAGGTGGACTGTGCCTTCCTGACAGCGTAATGCGAGCGTTTCGCCATCGCCGAAATAGAGCGAAACCTCGGGAGTGTCAATGACGACGGCATTGGTGTCGGCAAAATAGCGCGCCTGCCGGGCCACAATTTCCCACACTTTTTTGCCGTCCTCCATCTTTACCCGTCGGAACTCCGTCATGCGTTGGACCATCGTCTCTTCGGTCACGTCCGGGGTCGAGAGTTCGTCGATGAGACGCGTGGTCGTCGGGTCTTTTCCCACCTGAGAGCTGAGATAACCCAGAATAAGGATGAGCCCGAGCACCGTAATGCCCAGTATGAAGCGGATTTGATGACGACTCATGACCGTGTTCCAGCGACCATGGACAGCCTATCACCTCTCCTGGACGAATCAAAGAAGAGCACGCAAGGGCGAAACGCCGAATGGGGGCGGTGTGACCGGGACAGTCGCTACTGGGCTGACGGCGTATTCTTGATCAGACGATCGATCTCAACCAGCGTATGCAAAAGGGACTCAAGCCGGGCCAGCGGAAAGACCGTGGCACTGTCGCTCAAGGCTCGCTCCGGCTCCTTGTGGACCTCCATGAACAGACCGTCAACCCCGACCGCCACTGCCGCCCGGGCCAGCGGTGGGATAAATTCCCGCTGACCTCCAGACATTGGGCCCTGTCCTCCCGGTAGTTGAACACTATGGGTGGCATCATACACCACCGGATAGCCGCAGCGGGCGAGGATGGGCAACGAGCGCATGTCGGACACCAGATTATGGTAGCCAAAAGAAGCCCCCCGTTCCGTCAGAAGAATACGCCGGTTACCGGTCGAGGCGACTTTTTGGGCGACATATTCCATGTCGTTCGGGGCGAGGAACTGGCCTTTCTTGATATTCACGGGCCGCTGACTACGGCCCGCTGCCAGCAGCAAATCGGTCTGACGGCATAAAAAGGCGGGAATCTGGAGAATATCAACGACCTCTGCCGTCGCCGCGACCTCCTGGGGCGTATGCACATCCGTCAGGAGCGGCACACCCAGCTCGCGTTTGACCTCAGCCAGAATATCCAGCCCCTCCTGCATGCCAAGCCCGCGGAAAGAGGCGTGGGAGGAACGGTTTGCCTTGTCGTATGACGATTTATACACAAACGGGACGTGCAGGCGTGCGGTTAGCGAACGGAGTGCTTCCGCATGCCGCAGCGCCGAGTCCCGGTCCTCAATCACGCACGGACCCGCGATCAGCACAAAGGGCGTACCGCCACCAAATGTGAGCGAACCAACGGACACTTCTGGCGGAGAGTACTCTCTACAGGTCAATGCCGAGCTCCCTCAGCCTGGAGGAGCGGCGACTGAAGGGAGGCAAAGTGCCGCTGCATCCCAGCCTGGATAAACCCGCTGAACAGAGGGTGGCATTCAAACGGACGGGAGATGAACTCCGGATGAAACTGCACCCCGACGAACCAGGGATGATCGCGTAACTCGATCGCCTCGACCAAGGCGCCGTCAGGAGAGAGACCGCTAAAGATCATGCCCTTGGAAGCGAAGCGCTCACGGTAGGCGTTGTTGAACTCATACCGATGGCGATGGCGTTCGGCGATTTCTTTTTGCGTATACAGGCTCAGAGCCAGGCTCCGGTCGGCCAGAACACAGGGGTAGGCGCCGAGCCGCATGGTCCCGCCTTTTTCAACGATCTCCCGTTGCTCGTCCATGAGCGCAATAACCGGATCAGGCGTGGTGTCATCGACTTCGGTCGAATTCGCCCCCTCAAGGCCGCACACATGCCGGGCGAATTCGACCACCGCCATCTGCATACCAAAACAAATCCCTAAAAAGGGAATGTGGTTCTCCCTGGCATACCGAATCGCGGCAATTTTCCCCTCCGCCCCTCGTCGCCCAAAGCCCATCGGTACGAGAATGCCATCGGCCTGTTGCAGGGATTCCGGGAAGATATCATTTTCGAGCTGTTCCGAGTCAATATGAACGATATTGATGCGACAGTTATTGGCAAAACCCCCGTGGGCGAGCGCCTCGTTGATGCTCTTATACGAGTCTATGAGCTCAACATATTTCCCGACCATGGCAATGCTGATGTGGTCGCTGGGGTTACGAAACGTCTGAACGATGGTTTCCCAGCGGCTCAGATTGGGTGAACCTGTCCACATATTGAGCTTCTCTACGATCCGCTCGTCCAGGCCCTCCTGGTGAAAGACCAAGGGCACTTCGTAGACACATTCCACATCTTTCGCCGTAATCACCGCGCTTTCGTCAACATTACAGAACAGGGCGATTTTGGCTTTGACGTTCGGTTCCAGATAGCGGTCCGTGCGGCACAGCAGCAGGTCGGGCTGGATGCCCAAGCTGGTCAACTCCTTGACGCTGTGCTGGGTTGGCTTGGTCTTGAGTTCGCCAGCGGCAGAGATGAACGGCACGAGTGTCAGGTGAATATATAAGACGTGCTCCTTGCCCCAGTCCCAGCGAAACTGACGAATCGCCTCCAGAAAGGGCAGGCTTTCGATATCGCCGACCGTTCCGCCAACCTCGCAGATCGCGACGTCAAAGCCGTCTGCCGCGGTCAGGATACGCCGCTTAATCTCGTCAGTAATATGCGGAATAACCTGGACCGTGCCACCCAAGTAGTCGCCCCGGCGTTCGCGGGTAATCACCGCGTCATAGACCTGGCCGGTGGTGAAACTGTTCTTGCGCGTCATTCGGGTCGAGACGTAGCGCTCATAGTGACCGAGGTCGAGGTCGGTCTCGGCCCCGTCGTCGGTGACAAAGACTTCCCCGTGCTGGAAGGGGTTCATCGTGCCCGGATCGACGTTGATATACGGGTCCATTTTGAGCATGGTGACCGTCAGACCGCGGCTCTCCAACAGGCCGCCAATAGACGCTGCGGCAAGCCCCTTGCCCAGCGAGGACACCACCCCACCCGTGACGAAAATAAACTTTGTTTTTCGCCCATCCTTCCCAACATTATTCATCGCAATGCCTCCTCTGCACGGATGAGGTCCTCTGGCGTATCGACTTCTATGGTCGGACGCTCTGTTTGGGTGACACAGATTTTATACCCCCATTCGAGGACGCGCAGTTGCTCAAGTTTTTCGGTCTCTTCCAGCGGAGTCGGTGATAAGGCAGTGAAGGTCAGCAGGAAATCCTTCCGATAGACGTACAGACCGATATGCCGGTAGGCCAAGACCTCCCCCTGGCTTTCGGATGCAGGCACACCATCACGATAGCATGGAATAGGGCTGCGGGAGAAATACAGCGCATAGCCGTTCCGGTCGGTGACGACTTTCACCACGTTCGGATTCCGCCACTCTTCCTCCTCGTAGATTGGTGTTTTGACCGTAGCCATGGCCGCCTCGGGAGACTCCTGGAGACGCACAATTGCATCTTCAACCATCTGTGGGGGGAAGAAGGGCAGGTCGCCTTGAACGTTCACAATAATGTCAGCGGTGAGTGGTTGGGCCGCCTCCGCCAGCCGGTCTGTCCCGGTCGGGTGTGCGGAACTCGTCATGACCACGTCCCCGCCAAAGTCTTGTACGGTGCGGGCAATCCGCTCGTCGTCAGTGGCAACAAGAACACAGTCCAGACCCTGTACGAGACGGGTCCTCTCGTACACGTGTTGGATCATGGGTGTGTGGCGAAGAAGAGCGAGGGGTTTTCCTGGGAATCGAGTTGATCCGTAGCGGGCGGGGATAATAGCAACAACTGACACGCTTGGAAGACCTCAGGACCAGCCGCATCGCCGGGCCGTCGGGGGATCACTATACGGGAGAACCACTGGAGCGTCAAACCGAACCCGCCGGGGCGGCGGTCTTTCCCTGCCGACACACCGGCCGGAGCGGGCATTGCCGACAGCGGGGGGTGCGAGCAACACAAATGGTAGCGCCCACATCCATAATGGCTTGATTAAAGATATGCGCCTGCCCCTTGGGGGTCACCTGCCGGGCAACCGTCCAGAGAAAGCGGGGCGTACGCTGCTGTGGGGTAAGACCAAAAAACCGCCGCAGGACCCGAGCCGCGTTGGTATCCAGAATGGCGGCGTCTTTGTGAAAAGCGAAGCTTGAGACTGCTCCCGCGGTATACGGCCCAATGCCGGGCAATTTTGTCAGCTCTTCCGGGTTGCGCGGAAATTTACCCCGATGTCGGGTGACAATCTGTTGGGTCGCTTTGTGCAGATTCCGGGCCCGCGCGTAATACCCCAGACCGTCCCAGGCTTCGCGCACCTGGGGTTCCTGCGCTTGCGCCAAGTCCTCTGCTGTCGGGTATTTCTGCAAGAACTTTTCGTAATACAGCAAGGCCCGTTGGACCTGGGTTTGCTGCAGCATGACCTCAGACACCAGAATTGCATAGGGATCGCGCGTCCGTCGCCAGGGCAGATCTCGTCCATGCTTGCGATACCAGGTGATCAGGCGGCGTTGAAAAGCCCGGATGGTTGCCGGGTGGGCAATCGGTGGGTCCTTCCGCTGCTTTGCCCGGTCGGGTTTGGGTTTTGGCGTGCGCGACACTGTGGCCTTCTTGTGACAGAAACCGGGCGCTGGGGAAAGGGGGAAAGGAGTAAACGTGCCACCATTTGTATACCTGTTAGAAGGGCACGTTCGCCCCTTTTTCGTCTTGACTCTGACAGGGAGAGTCACTAAGGTAGCGGCGCGCTATACGGAGGAGGCAAGGCAGTCATGGCGGGCCAGGAAAACTTAGAAAAAATGATTGCAAAAATCCTTCATCGCCACTGTGAGTTCGGCTGGGCGCACTACTACATTCCCAGCGAGAAATTCCCCAATCTAGTAGAAGAATTGCTCAAGGTTTTACAGCCTGCCGACGAAGCCGGGGAAGACGAACTGGTCAAACTCTTCCTGGAGTTGAGACGACATACTTCTGAGCAGGAACGCGTCGGTCAGCTCCTCGCCCATTACCGGGTGTTGAGACGGAACGGAGTCTCCTCCTAGCACTGGTTTTCCATAGAGTCCTGCTCCGGCCACCGGTCTTTTCCACGTCATGCGTTACCCCACTGTTTGAGCAAAAGAGGTGTTTCGAGGGATTTGACAGCCCATCATCCGGCAGATAGTGCCAGGTAGTGCATGAACGAACCGCAGCGCACCCGCCAGATTATTGCCGGTCTCCTCTTTCTCTGCTTTCTGCTTTATTTTTTAGATCTCGGCCGCATCCCTTTCTATAACTACGAAGAGTCAAAAGAAGCCCTGATCGTCTGGGAAATGGTGAACGGTGGGGGGTGGATTCTCCCCCTTCGGAATGGAGTCGAACAGCCGCTCAAGCCACCGCTGTTTCACTGGGTCGGGGCCGTGGTCTCCTTGCTCACCGGCCAAGTGAGCGAGTTGGCAGTCCGTTTCCCCTCCGCCCTGTTTGCCACTGCAACGGTCCTGGGGACGTTTTTCTTCGGTCGCGCGTTCTGGAACTGGCGCGTCGGGCTGCTGGCCGCTTTGATCCTGGCCACCTGCCCGGAATGGGCACGTTGGTCAATCAATGCGCGCAGCGATATGGTCCTGCTGTTTTTCCTGACAGCCGCGCAGTTTTTCTTTTTTTGGGCCTTCCAGGAACGGGCGACGCAGCGACGGACACTGTTCTTCTGCTACGCCTGTATCGGCTTTGCCGTCCTGGCCAAAGGACCGCTGGGGCTGTTGCTACCCGTCCTGGTTATAGGCACCTTTTTGTGGTGGACCGGTGAACTCGTGTTCCTTCGCCGCCTGCGTCTCGGCCAAGGGCTATTGATAGCAGGCGGTATTGCCGTGTCGTGGTACGTGCTGGCCCTCTTCCAAGGCGGCGGAGAGTTTTTCCAGCGCCAGATTCTGGATGAGAATGTGTTTCGGTTTTTCGCCAGTGAGAAAGGCGGACCGAGCCGAGAGCACACCCTGCTGTACTATGTGCCCACCCTCTTTGTCGGGATGTTCCCCTGGAGCCTTTTCTTGCCGGCGTTCGGGTTTACGCTCTACCGGTCAGGCGACATACGGCGGGAGAAGAAACAACTCTATCTGTTGCTCTGGGTGGGAGTCGAGTTGCTCTTTTTTACGCTGGCGTCCGGGAAACGCAGTAATTATATTCTACCGCTCTATCCGGCTCTGGCCTTATTGTTTGGGTGGTGGTGGCAGGAATTGATAGAAGGGTCGCGAGCGTTGTCATCACCCGCGATCAAACGCGTTGTCCGAGGCTGCGCGCTGGCTCTGGGCAGTGCTGGGGCCCTCCTCCTCATCGTGCTGATTACCCACGGCGTCGGCTTTGATCTCGATCATCTGGTTGCCCCTTTCCTGCATCCCCGGGATCGGGCGAATCTGCCCATTATCGCGCAGAGTTTGCAAGGCCAGTTTCCTCTCATCTGTATTTGGATTGCGCTGCTCGCCGGGGCAACCGGCTGGTATCTCTGGGGGTTAAGTCGGGACCGCTGGGTACCGGTCTTTGCCGCGTTGACGGTCTCTATCTCTGCGTCGTTATACTTTGCGAACGCCTTGTTCCATCCGCTCCTGGCCCGAGAGCGGACGTATAAACCCTTTATGCTGGGCGTGCGTTCCATGGTGCAGGACGCACCGCTGTATTTTTACCACCCTGCCTCTGACTATGGGGCCATTTTTTACGCTGACCGCCGTATTCCTGAAATGAGTCAACGTGCCCTCCAACAGCCATCAGATGTCGGGCATGTTTCCCCATTTTACCCAGGGGGCGGACAGGGAGACGTGCCCCAGACTGACGCTGCGTTGTATTTGCTCGTCCGTGAGACCGACTGGCCTGAGCTCTCAGAGAGTCAGCCACACCTTGAGCGTCTGGTCACGAGTGAGGGTAAGGGGCCGGATAAGAAACATCGCCTGGTGCTTGCCGCCTTGCTTCCCCGACCTGAGCAAAACGGGGAGACGGGGACAACCGTCTTACCTGTTCCGTCCGAATCCGAAGAGCGGGCAGTGCCCGAAACATCAGATGAACCCGTAGACGAGAACTCTGCGTCGTGAACCGCCGCTCCGCGCGTGCCGTTCGTACTGTCGAGGAAAAGCTGTTGCCATCCCGTGTTCTCTTCTTTGGCGTGTCTCTCAGCCTTTTCTGTGCTCTGATATTCATCTGGGGGCTGGGTGACATCTCCTTTTACACCAAGGGACAACCGCGTGAGGCGACCGTTGTCTGGGAGATCTATCACAACGGTGACTGGATTCTGCCCTTGCGTAACGGCCATATCATTCCGTCAAAACCTCCGCTCTTTCACTGGCTTGGAACGCTGGCTACGCTTGCCTTGGGTCAGTTGAGCGAGTTCTCGATCCGCTTCCCTTCAGCGTTATTGGCTCTCCTCGGAGTACTCCTGACCTATCGGGTCGGCGCCGTCCTGTGGGGTGTTGAGGCTGGGCTGATTGCCGGTCTGACCCTGGCCACCAGCTTTGAGTGGGTCCGGGCTGCGACAACGGCCCGAGTGGATATGGCGCTGACCTTTTTTATGGTCGCGGCTTTTTTCTCCTTTTGGTCCATGTATCGCGAGCAACGGGCCTGTCCTGAGCCTGGTCGAAGGGTGGGGTGGATGGAGGCGCTCGGCTTCTTCTGTCTTCTCGGTCTGGCAACCCTGGCCAAAGGACCGATTGGCGCGGTGCTGCCGGGGTTGGTTATCCTCGTATTCCTGTGTGTCAAACGCGACCTGCTGTTTGTCCGTCGCTTGCATCTCGTCACCGGCAGTTTGCTGTTTCTCCTCATCGCCGGATCGTGGTACGCGCTGGCCCTGTGGCACGGCGGTCAGGAATTTTTTTACAAGCAGATTATGAAAGAGAACATAGAGCGGTTTTTGTGGAGCGGGTCGGCCGGCGCCGGGCATGTCCATCCCTTCTATTATTTTATTCCCAACCTGTTCCTGGGCATGGCCCCATGGAGCTTTTTCTTTCTGCCGCTATTCTATTTTCTATACCGATGTCGGCAGGATTGGGCCGAGAAGAATTTCACCTATCTGATTGTCTGGATCGTCACAATCTTCGTGTTCTATTCGATTTCGAGCAGTAAGCGTACGGTGTACATCCTGCCCATCTATCCGGCTATTGCCCTGCTGCTAGGTGCCTGGTGGCAAGAGCTTCGTCGAGGAGAGACCGACCTGCCCCCTGGCTTTCTCGCGTTGCTGAAGGCTGTCGGCGCTGTCTGCTGTGGGGTGATCGGCCTGGCCATGCTCGGCGTGATCGCTCAGGCCGGCGGGTTTGATCCGCTGGGTCTGATCCGGCCGTTTCTGCACCCGAAAGACCAGAACAATCTGCCCATGTTCACGGGCATCGTTGCCGACCATCCCGGCGCGTTTGCCATCTGGTTTTTGAGTGTTGGTGGCGCCCTGGTCTTGTTGGTCTGGGGATTGCGACGCCAGTCCTGGGATCGTGTGTTTGGCGGGCTAGTGATATTCACGACGAGCATCTTCCTGCTCATCAACCACGTGATTCAGCCCACGCTTGCCGCCGCGCGGACCTTTCGGCCCTTTATGGGGCGGGTTGTCGAGCGGGTAGGGGCACAGCCCCTCTTCTTTTTTCGGAGTTTTGACAGCGGAGCCCTGTATTATGCCGACCGGCGCATCCCCTTCTATTTCCCGCCCACCACCCCGAAGACCGGCTATTTCATCCTGCTCTGGGAAGAAGAATGGGAGCGCCTTCAGGCCGATGGTTTGGCAGAACAACTTCGTATCATTGATACCAGCGAAGGCACCGGACCCAAGGGCAATCACCGGCTCCATCTGGTTGAAGTTCCGGCCAGCCTCAAACTCCCGCCCTGGGAAGACGACCTGAAGGGGCTGATTCGCAAGGATGCGATGTGACGGTACTGATTCAGTTTGCTTCTTCCCCCTCACCCCAGCCCTCTCCCTCCAGGGGAGAGGGAGCCAAACATTCCCTCCCCCCGCTGACGTGTGATGCCGATTGTGTCGATTGCCCCCTCCGGGCCGTCCGTCCTCCCGCCTCCTGGGAGCGCGGCTATCCTGGCCGCGTTGCGGGCTGGAAGCCCGCACTCCTGGAGCCCCGCCCCGCCGAGGCCCACGAAACAATATGAATCACATGTCTTGGGAGGGGTGCCGCGTAGCGGCGGGGTGGGTTATCCTCGGCCCAGCGGCCCCCCACGTCTCGTGACGCTGGTCGTGGCCTCGAATGTTCTCAGACCCTGTCCGTGGCCGTGAACAGGGCCAACTGACGTTCCTGGCCGGGCCGCCGAAAGGCTGCGGTTGAGAGTTGGGGGAAGGGCTTGTCCAGCCCGGCTTTGCGGCTCATCGTGGCAAACAGGCTATGAATCGACTCGGCAAACACTCCCTCTCCCCGCATCCGTGTCTTCCACCGCGCGTCGTTCAGCTTTCCCTGCCGCATTGAGCGAATCCGGTTCAAGACCTTGTTTTTTCGTTCGGGATAGTGGTCTTCCAGCCACTGGCTGAAGAGTTCCGACACGCCATACGGCAGCCGCACGATGGTATGCCCGGCAAACTGCGCGCCAGCCTGGGCGGCTGCCTTGAGCAGAGCCGGGACCTCGTGGTCGGTCAGGCCGGGGATGATGGGGGCGATCATCACACAAACTGGAATACCCGCCTCGGCCAGAGCGGTAATAGCGGCCAGGCGACGTGCCGGGGTCGAGGTCCGCGGTTCGAGACGACGGGCCAGTTCGGCGTCAAGTGTGGTCAGCGATACCCCCACCCAGGCGGCCCGGTCTTCGGCCAGTTGAGCCAGCAGGGCACAGTCGCGGGTCACCAAAGCACTCTTGGTCACAATACAGACCGGGTTGTGATAGGCGGCTAACACCTTGAGACAGCCACGGGTCAGCTCAAGCTGGCGCTCAACCGGCTGGTAGGCGTCGGTGATGCCGCTGAAAAAGATCGGCTGAGGCTGCCAGGACGGCGCGGCCAGCGCTTTGTCCAGCAGTTGGGGGGCGTCTTGTTTGACCAGAAGATTCGTTTCAAAGTCCAGGCCGGCCGAGAATCCGAGCCATTCATGGGTCGGACGGGCGTAGCAGTAGATGCAGCCGTGCTCACACCCGCGGTAGGGGTTGAGGCTGACCCGAAAGCCGACATCCGGGCTGGTATTATAGCTGAGAATGGTTCGCGAGGGGTCGCGCAGAAGACGGGTTTTCGGGCCAGGCTGGTCTGGGGCTGAATCCAGCCCATCAGGGTCAGGTTGATAGGCTATGGTCTCAAAGCGATTCGTTGGATTGCGGGGCGTGCCGCGCCCTTTGAGCCGGGTGGTGGGGGGTTGCATAGGGCTGTCCATCCGACGGACAGCCTAACACTTTCGCTTTATTTTCGCTACTGAGGTATTCTGAGAATTATACTTCCCCTCCCAAACTGTACCACCTCTCAAAGCGGACGGACCGATGCTGTAGGCAGTGGAAACAAAAAAGGGCGGGTACCAAGACCCGCCCTTTATACATCGCAGTGAAAACGCCGGCTACACCAGCAGCGGTGCGATCACCAGCGCCACGACCGCCATCAACTTGATCAGGATGTTGAGCGAGGGGCCCGAGGTGTCTTTCAGCGGATCGCCGACCGTGTCGCCCACGACGGTGGCCTTGTGGGCTTCGGAGCCTTTGGCCTCGCCCTCGACCTCGCCCTTTTCGATCGATTTTTTGGCGTTGTCCCAGGCACCGCCCGCGTTGGCCATAAACAGGGCCAACAACACGCCGGTCACGGTCGCCCCGGCGAGCATACCACCCAGGGCCGCTGCGCCCAGAACCAGACCGACCACCACCGGAGCCACCACCGCGGTCAGGCCAGGCAGGACCATTTCCTTGAGCGCCGCTGCGGTTGAAATATCCACGCAGCGGGCCGCGTCCGGCCGAGCGCCTTCCTTGCCTTCGAGCAGACCGGGGATTTCGCGGAACTGGCGCCGGATTTCATCCACCATCTGCCCGGCTGCCCGGCCCACCGCAGTCATGGTCAGGGCTCCGATAAAGAACGGCAGAATCCCGCCCAGCAGCAGACCAATCACCACGACCGGATCGGTTACCTCGATGAGCAGCGGTTCCATTCCCGTCGCCAGTCGATTCTGGTCAACAGCTTGGGTGAACGCGGAAAACAGGGCCAGAGCAGTCAGGGCGGCAGAGCCGATGGCAAAGCCTTTGCCCATTGCCGCCGTGGTATTACCTAGGGCGTCCAGGCCGTCGGTAATCTTGCGGACGTCCGGGCCGAGTTCGGCCATCTCGGAAATACCGCCGGCGTTGTCTGCCACAGGGCCGTAGGCGTCGACGGACATGGTAACGCCTACGGTCGCCAGCATGCCGACGCCGGCAATCCCAATGCCGTACAGGCCGGCAAAGTGGTTGGCAATAAAAATGGCAGCGCAAATGGCCAGCACGGGCAGCGCACAGCTTTCCAGACCGACCGCCAAGCCGTGAATGATATTGGTAGCATAGCCCGTCTTGCTGGCTTCTGCCACCCGCGCTACGGGCGAGGCCGAGGTGTAGTACTCGGTGATCAGGCCGATTCCGACACCGACCACGCAACCCGACGCCACTGCCCAGAAAATACCAGTCGCCACGGGAAGGACATTCACCAGAACGAGCGCCGCAATAATGAACACACCCGCAGCAATGAACCCAGAATAGCGCAGCGCGTTCTGCGGCCCGGCGTTCTTGAGCGCTTTCATCGAGAAGATGCCCAGAAAGGAGGCCAGCAGGCCGACGACAGCCATGCTGAGTGGCAGGGCCATGAGGGCATTGCGCAACACGGCTTCTTCAACTCCCGCATCGCCCAGTTTATTCCAGACATCGCTTCCTACGATGACCGTCGCGCCGATCGCAATCGTCGCAATGATGGAGCCCACATAGGACTCGAAAATGTCCGCGCCCATACCGGCGACATCGCCGACGTTATCCCCGACATTATCGGCAATCACACCAGGATTGCGAGGGTCATCTTCAGGGATGCCGGCCTCAACCTTGCCGACCAGATCGCTACCGACATCTGCGGCTTTGGTGTAAATACCGCCCCCGACCCGAGCAAACAGGGCGATGGAACTCGCGCCCATGGCAAAGCCACTGATGTATTTTGAGGTTTCCGGGTCAGAGTACAGGCCGAGAAAGGCGCCGACGCCAAGCAGACCCAGGCTGGCGACCGACAGGCCCATGACCGCGCCGCCGTTGAAAGCCACCAGCAGCGCGGCTCCCTCGCCCTCTGCCCTGGCTGCCTCAGAGGTGCGAACGTTCGCCTTGGTGGCCGACTGCATGCCGAGATAGCCGGCCAGCGCGGAACAGATCGCGCCGGTCAGAAAGGCGATACCGGTCTCAAGCGCGACCTTCCAGGCGAGCAGGCCGAAGACAACCAGCACAAAGATGATCAGGATTCGATATTCACGTCTGAGAAAAGCCATGGCCCCTTCATAGATATCGCTGGCAATCTCCTGCATCCGATCATTACCGTCGGGCTGGCTGGAAACAGACTTGAAAATAATAAACGCCACGATGAGCCCGATCGCGCCGAGAATCATTGCGTAGAGAGACACCGCATCAGAGTTGATGTCCATGTTTTCGTTTATCCTCCTCGTCTCTGGGAATACTGAATGACTGCCCTCCGCCGGGTGTCGGCGCACGAAATCCACACCCGAAGCGGTACGCCGGGAAGATAAACGCTTCTGCGAAAAGAGTAAAGGGCCACAGATGTGAAACATGTGGCACCGGGACCGGAAAGGTTCACTCAGGGGCGGATGTCAGATTCAGCGTGGTTTGCTATGTACACGCCTGCTGACGAGGACGATGCAACTATACCCTCGGGCAGCGTGGAGGGGACAGCGATGCGACCAGTACGGGATGTTTCAAAAGAAGAGAATTACCGCGTCCAGGTGATTGGGCCGGGGATGACCGAGACGGTACGTGAGCCGGTAGAGCCGGAGCCGGTCGGCACTCTGGTCCTGCTGCCTTTTCGGGTCGTCGGATACGACACCCAACGCGACGGTACTTGTACGGCTCGCCTGGAACATATCAACATGGACGGCAGCGCGACGGGCGGAGAGGCCAGCGGCATCGCGTTGCGACCCACCTCGGCGCTCGTTGTTGCCGAAGAAGAGATGCCCGGCCTGTTTGAAACCTGTGATGTAAAAGGGTAGGGGCAACCCCTTGTGGTTGCCCTTTCCTCTTTGGTTACATCCTTCTCAAACGGCCCTCAGGATCGACCCGAGTGCGCAGCACGTGCAGTTCTTCCGGGGTTGGTACGAGAGTGGTGGGAACCTGGGATGGTATTGTGAGAGCAAAGCCGGTTCGGGCCTGCACTTCTTCCAGCGTCACGCCTGGGTGGACGGAATGCAGACGCATATGCTTGTCTTCTTCGTCAAAATCCATGACGCACAACGGGGTGACACAATACTTGGGACCTCCACCGGGCAGCCCCAGTTTCTTGCGGGCATCCGCCCCGCCGCCGCCCCAGCCATAGGTGCTCATATAATCGCAGCGCTCAACCAGAATCCGCGGTGAGTGGGAATTGAGAACAATATAATAGCGACCCACATGGGTGCTGAGTGTTGGCGTCCCGACCGAACCGGGACCACGAAAGCGGAGTGTGGCATAGTCCGGTCCAACGCCGATCAGATTGGTATTGCCGTGCGGGTCAACCTGGACCCCACCAATAAAAAACACGCGCTTATGCCAGTGCTTGACATCTTCAAAACGATGGCCCGTGTCGCTGAACGACTCGGCCCAGCGCACTACCCGATTATCCCAGGCAAAGGCCGGCAGGGGCAGAGTATGCCGGTCGGCAACATTCATGCGGGTGCCAAAGAAGATCAACTCCATATTGGGACCGTGCAGCAGATGGGCCAGGCGCACCGCGGCTTCAACAATAGGCATAGCCACTCCGACCATCAAGTGTTCCGTGTCTTTCAGGTCGCGGGCAAGAAAAGCGGCCATGATCTCTTGCGGAGAAAGGTCTTGGGCAGAAACATCGCTCGGCATAGTCTTTTCCTTTCCCGTATCAGGGGAGGGGGGATGCGTTAGTATTCGTGCAGTTCCAGCAGCCGCCTGATGCCGATCTGTTCCAAATAGTCGGCATGGGTTGCCGGTTCTCGGCAGTAGCGGGCGAAGTACGCGTGCAGGGCCGCAGGATCACCCTTGGCCGCGGCGGTTGAGGCGTCCAGATAGTCTTTGAGATGGGCGTTGTCCTGGACGTAATAGCCCCGGCTGTAGAACGGATGGGCGCCGTAGGGGACGCGCACAATGGCATCGGCGCCGGCAATCGTCGTGGCCCACGGGTCCTTACGAACGTCCTCGTTGGCCACGACTTTTTCCACTTGGACAATGGTCTGGTCCGCGGCGCGCTGCATGAACAGGTCTATCCAGCCCGGTCCGCCAACGTGCTGGACATTGCCATACACATCGGAAACGGCCGCATGCAAAAGGGTCACATCGGGCTTGATCGGCGGGACGGCCAGCAAGGTCTCGCCCCGAATCGGGTCGGCGAAGACCTTGAGGTCAGGGTTGACTTCAGGCAGGGAAGTCCCGACACCGCCGCGCCACGGCAGAAAGGGCAGACCCTGGGCCGCGGCCTGGAGACCCGAAGTCAGAATGCCTTCCTCACACTCCCAGACCTCGATTTCGCCGCGCTCCGCGGCCCGGCGAAAGGCCGGAGCGACCGGCACTCCAAAACCGCCGCCCGCGTAATAACTGACGACTTTTCTGACGCACCCGGCGGCAATGAGCATGTCCAGCGACAGGCCGACATCGACGACCGTCAGGTCTTTCAGGCCGCGCCGGATGATCTGATGCACAAGAGCCATTGGGGTCGGGGAGCCGATGGCCACCGTCATGCCGTCTTCGATCCGACTGGCCGCTTCCACTTCATCAATAATGTGAGAGGTGCGTGATTCCACGAGTCTTCCTTCCCTTCGACTCAACTCAGGACAGGCCCTTCGACTAGGCTCAGGACAGGCCTTTCGACTCAGTCCTTCCCCTTCGTTCGTCCTGAGCGTAGCCCCGAAGGGGCGGAGTCGAAGGAGGCTCAGGACAGGCCTGCTGCCTGATATATGCCCCTATGCCCTGCAAGGGAAGGGGTTAGCGATTGGGGGCTGGGGGTCTCCAATCCCCAACCCCTAACCCCCACTCCCCAATTCATGTTACACTGAGCGACGTAAAATAGTTCGCTTGTAGGAGACAGGCGAACAGGAGGAAGAGACCATGGCAAAAACCGTACGAGACATTATGAGCGCCGAGGTGACCACGCTGGGACGGAATGACACGCTGCTGCTGGCAAAAGACATCATGAACCTGGGCCGCATCCGGCACTTCCCGGTCGTCGAGGACGATGAGTTGGTCGGGGTGGTCAGTCAGCGCGACCTGTACCGGGCCTCGCTCGGTACGGTCATGCAATACGGAGAAAAGGCTCAGCGCGCCTTTCTGGAAAGCGTCGCCGTCAAAGAGATCATGGCCGATCCGATTTCCATCGGCCCGAACGCAACGGTCGGGGACGCCGCCCGGCTGATGATGGAACACAAAATTGGCTGCCTGCCTGTGTTAGAGGACAACCGGCTGGTCGGCATTGTGACCGAGACCGATATGCTGCAAGTCGTGGTAGATATAGCCTGATGGCCGTTGATTGACACCGGGCACGGAATATCGACACCATCAGCGTAAGCGATCCCTTCGACAGGCTCAGGACAGGCATAAACGTGAGGAGGAGACCCCATGGAAGATAAAGACCGTCTGGGAACCAAGCTGCACCAAAAAGAGCAGGCCGAGGAAAGCCGCTATTTTGCCGAACGCGACCGTGAGTTGCTCAACAAGATGAAAGAGCAGCGTGAGGCCGAGCACGAGGAAGAAATACGGGTACTGGCCCTGAATCGTTGTCCCAAGTGCGGGATCCAATTGACCACCCGGCTCATTGAAGAAGTCGAGATTGACGAGTGCGAGCCGTGTCAGGGCATGTGGCTTGACAAGGGTGAACTGGAAGCCCTGTCCGAGCAGAAGGGCACACACTGGGTCAAGCAGTTTTTCGACGGCATGGGCCATATCCTGACCGGCCCCAAGAACTAGCCGACTAGGAGAACCCGACACTCACCCCCACGAACCAGTAGCGGCCCAGCGCGTCGTACAGGCCGGGGAAGGTGTTGCCGTTGCCGAGGATGGACGGCCCTGCTGCATTGCCCGCCAGCGGCGGCGCCTTATCGAACAGGTTGTTCACGCCGACGCGCAGGCTGGTGTATTCATTGTAATTCCAAATTGCGGCCAGATCGAAATAGTGTCGTGCCCCGAGATCAACCTGGGTGGAGTTGAGGTCTTCGACGCTGCTGATATAGCGCCACATCAGACTGGGCCGCAGCCCCCACGGTGTCACCCAGGTGGCGCGCAGATTGTTCCGAATATCCGGGGTCGGAAAACCGCAGGTAGCCCCCCAGTTGCCGGCGCAGTCTACCTTGCGCGCCCCCTCTAACTCCTGCTGGTCCCAGGTGGAGGTGATCGACAGGATATTGCTGAAGCGTAGCCGCCCCCAGCGGCCCTTTCCTATGACACTCAGAGGGAGATCATAGCCGGCGGTGATATCGAAGCCTTGCACTTCCTCAACCGCCAGATTGTCGAGCAGAGACACAACATGGCCGCTGTTGCTGAGGTCGGACCCCAGCCACAGGTCGCCGCTCCGCCCGCGTTTGACCTTGGCGCACTGCGTGTCGTTGCCGTCCAGACATTCGTTGAGGATGAACTCCGGCGTCAGGGTGCTGATGCCTTTACTGATTTCGATCGAATAGTAGTCCAGGCTGAAGTTGAAGCCTGGGATAAAGTGAGGCGTCCACACCAGGCCGAAGGAGTAGGTATCCGATTCCTCGGGCGCCAGGTCCGGGTTGCCGCCTTGCAAAAAATTGTACTGGGCAGCCGGTGAATTTTCGATATTGCCGAACTGAATGGCCGTCACGCCACTGCGGGCGCATTCCTCGAAGCTGCGGCCTTCAGCCGTCCTGCCATTGGTGACGGGACCGGCACAGGGGTCGGCGTTCATCTCGAACAGGTTGAAACCCTGCGGCAAGAAGCGTTCCCGCACATTCGGCCCGCGAATCGCTCGCTGGAAACTGGCCCGCAGCCTGATATCGGCATTAATGGCCCAACCCGCGCGAACGCCAAAGGTATTGGTCTGCTCGCCGTAATCGTAGTCGGAGTAGCGATAGCCCCCATCCAGCCCCAGCTCTTCCGCAAAGCGTGCGCCGTCAATTAATGGGATACCGGCTTCGATGAAAAATTCCGTCACGTCGGAGCCCCCGCTAACAGGCTGGCTGGCGCCGCCCTGGCCGGCTCCATCGCCGCTGCGGTAGGCTTGGTCAGGTTTGAATTTCAGATTGTCGTCGCGGTATTCGCCGCCTAGGACAATATCAAAACCGGTGGCGGCAAATGGAGACCTGAGGCCGTAGCGACCGAGATTCCCGGAGATATAGCCGGACACGACCGTCTGGTCGGTCGCCCCGCGGGCAGACAGGGGTAGCGTCAGATAGTTGACCATCTCTTGAGTCACCGCGCCCTCCTGAAAGATATTCCAGGGGACACAACTCGGGTCGGAGCCGTCCAGTACGGACCGACAGACGATTCGACCTGTTGCGGGATCTCTGACCGCATCCAGCGCCCGTCCGATCCGGGTAACCGACAGATCGTTCAGATAGGTGTTCTGCATGCGGACTTCGGAGTATTGGTAGTACAGGTCGTAGCGCCAGGTATCATTGAGGTCGCCGCGCAGCCCGACCACGCCGCGATACGAGGTGTGGTGCAGGTCGTTCTGCCGGTTGCCGCCCTCCACATTCCGGCGGCCGATAAAGACCTGCTGGCGGTCGTCCCGCGTCAAGCCGTACGCACCGCACAGGGCTTCAAACTGTTGCTGGGACAGGAATGGGTTGCCGCAGCCGAGCGTATCGGTCACAAAGAACGCACCCGAGGGGGCGATCTGGGCGACCGATCGATTGTCCATGAACATGAATTCGGAGTAAGCCTCGACCCGGTCGTGCAGGTCGTAGTGGGCAAACAGGCCGGCGGTCCAGCGCCGGTCGGGACGCTGAAAATAGTTCGACGGACCGTAGTTGAATAGAGTTCCCTGGCGGGGTACGAAGCGGTCGCCCTCCACCTTATAGTCAAAGCCCTCCAGCCCCCGACCGCGCAGCAGGCCGAAGTCGGAAAAGGTACCCTTGGGCTGGGTGGCCGAGCCGAAGCACTCGGTCAGGTCGTTGCTCAGGGCGCACGAGCTGTAATCGCGCTTGGCCTGAAGCACCGGGTCGATGTCACGGTAGGTCCCATAGACCGTGACGTTACCGCGGTCCAGGTTTTTACCCAGGATCAGCGAGACATTCGAGATGTCGCCGTCGGATGTTGAGCCGTCGGCAACCTCATAGCCGGCGTCCTGGACAATCTGCTGCCACCGGTCGCTGCCGTTGTCGTGTTGGTACTGGCTGAACTGGTAATCCAGCTTGATGCCCTCGAAGTCGTCAACCATCAGAAAGTTGACCACCCCGGCGACCGCATCGGACCCGTAGGTGGCCGAGGAGCCGCCGGTCAGCACCTCAACGCTCTTGATCAGCGCGCCCGGAATCTGGTTGATATCGGCGCCGACTCCCCCTTGCCGCGGCGAGCCGGCCGGCAGGCGCCGGCCATTGACCAGCACCAGGGTGCGTTCCGCGCCCAGATTGCGTAGATTCAGGGTCGCGGTGCCCGTGGCGCCGTTCGACTGGCCGGCGTTCTGGGCAGAGTAGACCTGAGGCAGAGTGCGCAGCATGTCCTCCACCCGGACGGTGCCCTGGAAGGCCAGGTCTTCGGCCTCAATCTGGATGACCGGGCTGGAACTGACCAGATTCGCCCTTTGGAGACGTGAGCCGGTGACGACCATGGCTTCCAGCTCTGACGGCTCCTGGCGGGCTTCAGCCTGCGGCTGTTCAGTTTCCGACTGATCGGCGTCTGCGGCCAGGGCCGGTGCGGTGACGCTGGCCAGCAGCAAGGTCAGCACAACTCCGCTCAGCAGCAATGTTCTTTCTGTCATGTGGAACTCCTTCGTCGCTGTCTGGAGTATCGGGTCAGGAGATGCCGACACTCATCCCGACGAACCAGTACCGACCCAGGGCATCGTACAGGCCGGGGAAGGTGTTGCCGCCTCTGCCGGCCTCACCGACGAGCGGCGGTTCCTTGTCGAACAGGTTGCGGATACCGAGACGCAGGCTGGCGTACTGATTGACCTCCCAGATCACCGACAGGTCGAAATAGTGCCGGGCATTCACCGGGACGGGACGGTCCGGGTCGGTCTCCGTGCTGGTGCTGATGTAGCGCCACATCAGGCTGGGTTGCACCCCCCAGGGGCTCAGCCAGGTGGTCCGCATAATATTGCGGATTCTCGGGGTTGGGGTGCCACAGGAGTAGCCCCAACTGCCCGCGCAGGCGATCTTCGGAATGTCATCCGTTGCCTTCAGCGTATACGTATCGAGAAAGGAAAGCCGGTCCGTAAAGCTGACGGAGCCGTAGCGACCAAGATTGAGCATATAGTCCACGCTGAAGTCGTAGCCGCGGACCTCGGCGATGGCCAGGTTTTCCAGCACGGCCTCAACATGGCCGGTAGTCTCGATCGTGTTGGAAGACAGCCACAGGTCGCCGCCCGGCCCGCGATTGACCTTGTCGCACTGAGAGGTTTTGCCGTCCAGGCAGTGATTCAGGACAAGCTCGGGTGACAGGGCACCGACGCCACCCTTGAGCTCGATGTCGTAGTAATCCATGGCAATGGTGAGGCCCTCAAGAAAGCGGGGCGTAAAGGTCAGGCCAAACGAGTAGGTATCCGCATCTTCGGGAAGCAGGTCAGGATTGCCCCCGATCAGAAAATTGTACTGACCGGCCGGCGAGTCGGGAATATTGCCGAACTGCGCGGCGGTCACCCCGCTGCGGGCGCACTCCTCAAGGGTACGGCCGGCCACGGTTTTACCGTCAACCACCTCGCCGGCACACGGGTCGGACGTCATATAGATCAAGCCCAATCGCTGTGGCAGGAACTGTTCCCGGATGCTCGGGGCGCGCACCGCCCGCTGATAGCTGCCGCGCAGGCTGATGTCATGGGTGATGGCCCAGCCGGCCCGGACGCCGTAGGTGTCGGTCTGGACGCCGTACCAGGAAGAGCGATAGCCGCCATTCACGATCAGTTGCTGGATAAACGGAACGTCTTCGATGAGCGGAATACCGGCTTCAAAGAAAACCGCCGGCACGTCGAAGCCGCCCTTGAGGGGCTGCTGCGCGCCGCCAAAGCCGGCCCCGTCACCGCTCTGGCTCCCGAGGTCGGGCTTGTATTTCAGATTTTCCTCGCGCCATTCAGCGCCCAGCGCGATGTTGACGCCGGTGGTGGCGAACGGAGACACCAGGCCATACCGACCGAGATTGGCGGCGATATGGCCGGACATCACATGCTGATTCGTGCTGCCACGGGTCGTGTACGTTCCTCCGATGTAGTCGGTCATGTCTTTGGTAACCGCGCCGTCCTGGAAGATGTTCCAGGGGACGCAATTCGGGTCGGCACCAGTCAGTGCCGACCGGCACACGATATCCCCGCTCACGGGGTCGTACACCGCATCCAGGGCGCGGTTGATCCGGCTGGCCGACAGGTTGTTGACATTTTTGCTCAGCGCGCGCACCTCGGCGTATTGGTAATACAGATTGTAGCGCCAGACATCGGCAATCTCGCCGCGCAGCCCGAATACGCCGCGATAGGAGGTGTGGTGCAGATAATCCTTGCGATTGCCGCTCTCGACGCTGCGCCGGCCAATATACACATTCTGGATGTCTTCCCGCGTCAACCCGTACTGGCCGCACAGGGCCTGAAACTGCTGCTCGGACAGAAAGGCGTTGCCGCAGTGTAGATAGCGCTGCCTGAAGAACGAGCCCGAGGGAGCGATCTGGGCAGTGGTGCGGTCGTCCATGAACATCAGTTCGGTGTAGGCCTCAACGTGTTCGTTCAGGTCGTAGTGGGCAAAGGCACCCGCGGTCCAGCGGACATCGGGTCGTTGAAAGTGATTCGGGGGCGCATAGTTGTAGAGGCGACCGTCCCAGTTCGTGAACTTGTCCCCCTCAACCTGGTAGAAGAACGGTGGTCCCGGATCGTGGCCGGGTCTGACCTGGCGGGTGCCGAAGTCGGCAAACAGGCCCTTGGGGATGGTGCCCGAGCCGACGCACCGGTCAAGATCGGGTGTCAAATCGCAACTGGAGTGATCCCGGTCGCCCAGGAAAACTTCTCCGCCGTCACGCCAGGTCGCGTAGGCGGTGATATTGCCGCGATTACCCAGGTTTTTGCCCAGGATGAGCGAGACGTTGGACAGCTCGCCGTCCGTGGTGGAGTCGTCGGCAACGCTATAGCCCTGACCGGAGATCAGTTTTTTTACCGCGCGGTTGTCATTATCGTGCTGATGCTGGCTGAACTGATAGTCGAGCTTGATGCCCTCGAAATCGTCGATCAGGATGAAGTTGATGACGCCGGCGACGGCATCCGAACCATAGGTGACCGAGGAGCCGCCGGTCAGGACATCGACGCGCTTGAGCAGTGCGCCCGGAATCTGGTTGATATCCTCATTACCGGTCCCTCCCCAGGGCGAGCCGGCCGGCATGCGGCGGCCGTTAATCAGCACCAGGGTGCGCGATGAGCCCAGGTGGCGCAGATTCAGGGTGGCGATCCCGCTGGCGCCGTTGGCGTTGGAGGCATCCTGACCACCGGTGAATACCGAGGGTAGGGAGCGCACCAGCTCTTCCACCCGAACGGTCCCCTGGTGCAACAGTTCTTCGGCGTCAACGCTGACGATCGGGCCGAGCTCGACTTGATCGGCCGCCTGCTGGAGACGCGAACCGGTGGTCACGATCATCTCTTCCAGGGCCTCCAGTTGCTGCGGCTCTTTGTTGGCTTCGGCTTGCGGCTGTTCAGTTGCCGCCTGATCGGCATCAGCCGCGCTGGCCGGTACGGCGGCGAAGGTGAGGAGTAATGCGGTTGCTATGGTGCCCACGAGCTTCCATTGCACCTCGGTACATGTGCTTACGCTCATGCATGCGCATGTAGGCCGCCAGTGAAGGTTTGTCAATCATGGAGGAGGATTCCCCGACTGTGCCGCGGATTATGGACGGACCGTTGCCGGTGTTGACGTCTTGTCACCGCGTGAGGCGCGTGTCGATATACACTAGGGGAAAGGCCGTCAGAAAGATGATGCCGGCCCAACGTCAAAGCGCTTCACGGCGCAGTTCCATCCAGGTCGTGAGGGCCATCCCGATGAGGACCAGGGTGAACGGGAAGCCTGCCGCGAGCGCTGCGGCCTGCAAGGAAAGCAGACCACCGCCAAGCAGGAGTGCAATGGCGACCAGCCCTTCGAGTACGCACCAGAACAGGCACCGCCCAACCGGGGCGTTGGCATGACCGCCGGCGGTGATGGTCGCGACGACCAGCGAGCCGGAGTCCGATGAGGTGACGAAGAAGATGACGACCAGGACGAGAGCGACAACAGAAAGCAGACCTGTTAGCGGCAGTGGTTCGAGCATTTTGAACAGTGCCAGCTCCGGTATCCACGCGCTGACGGTATCAGTCACGCCGGTGTAGCCGTCGGTGAGGTATTGATGGACGGCGGTCCCGCCAAAAGCACTCATCCACAGTAAAACGAACAGCGTTGGCAGGAGGAGTACGCAGATTAAGAACTCGCGGACTGTTCGGCCCCTGGAAATGCGGGCGATAAAAATACCGACGAACGGGGCCCAGGAAAGCCACCAGGCCAGGTAGAAGATGGTCCAGTCGTGCAGGAAGGCGGTGTCCTGTCGGCCCACCCAGTTGCTGAGCGGGACAATTGCGGTCAGGTAGCTACCCAGCCCGCTGAAGAAGCCAGCCCAGATATAGAGGGTTGGTCCGATCCCGATAATGCACACCAGCAGCAATACCGCCAGCAGCGCGTTCAACTCGCTGAGACGCTTGATGCCGACATTGATCCCGGTCAGTACCGAGCCTGTGGCCACGGCGGTGATCAGCACAATGAGCACCACCCTGGTAAGATCGGTGGCCGGAATCCCGAACAGGTAGTGGAGACCACCCGTCACCTGATTGGCACCCAAGCCGAGCGAGGTGGCAAGACCGAACACGGTCGTAAAGACGGCCAGCGTATCAATCAGGTGGCCAGCCCAGCCCCAGATGCGCTCACCGAGCAGGGGATAGAAGGTCGAGCGAATCGTGAGCGGCAGGCCCCGGTTATAGCTGAAGAACGCCAGGGCGAGCCCCACAACCGCATAAATGGCCCAGCCGTGCAGACCCCAGTGAAAAGTCGCCGCGGCGATGCCCAGGGGGCGGGCCTGCTCGGCGTCGGTGGTATCAAGACCGAGCGGGGGATACAGAAAATGTTGGACCGGCTCCAGCACTCCGAAGAACATCAGCCCAATGCCTATGCCGGCTGCAAAGAGCATAGCGAACCAACTGACAGAGGAGTATTCGGGTACGGCCCCCCGTCCGCCGATCCGCACCTTGCCGAGCGGAGAGACGGCCAGAAACAGGCAGAACAGCAGGACAAAGTTGGCGGTGAGCAGAAACAGCCAATCGAACTGGGTGGTGAGCCAGACCCGGGTATCGCCAAAGACTTGGGTCGCCCTGTCCGGGAATAGCAGCGCACCGAGGACAAAGACGACGATGGTGAGTGCGGAAACCGGGAAGACCGCCTTGTCGATATCCAGACTCGATATCCGGGTATTGCTCCGACCGCTCCCGTGGCCGGGTCCATCGTCCGGCCGCACCTGTTGGGCCCCTTGGCTCATGCCTTCCTCACCCGTTACTCACGGCATGATGCGCAAGCCGATATACACCAGAGTGAAGGCCGTCAGGAAGACGATGCCGGTCCAACTCAGCAGCCGCAGCCAGTGCGGAGGATGCGCGGCTTGTGGCACGTGGGGGCTGAGGACGAGCCGATGATTGGCCAGGGCAATAATCGGCGCCACCAGAAACGAGATAATCGTGGCCAGGTCAATCAATGTGGTAAAGCTGGTGAGAAACAGCGCAATAATCAGATAGCCGCCAACCGCGCCAATGAGGAGCCAGGCGTTGTACACCGTGCGGCTGCCCTGTCCGCCCTGGCGACGGGAAAACAATAAAGCCCAGGTGCGGTCCATGGCCCTGGCATAGCCGTCAAAGATGACCAGGGCGGTACCGAACATCACGGAGAAGGCCGAAGAGGCGATAATGAGATAGCTCCAGTCTCCGAGCGTTGCGGTGTAGAGCCGGATTACCTCATGCGTGAACTGCGTCCCGCTCTGATTTGAGAAGGACTGACCGGAACCGTACATGATGAAGGCCCCCAGCGTCATAAAACAGACGGCCAGAAACGCGGTCATCACATACGAGACATTAAAATCAAGCAGCGTCTCCCGCAGGGTCGGCCGGTAGCCGGTCTGCTGAAAACGCTCAAGCGTCCAGAGGCTGTTGAGGGCTGATAAATCCAAGGGGGCCGGCATCCAGCCCATAAGGGCAATCAGAAAGGCAAAACCTGAGGCGGTCCAGACTTCGGACGAGTAGAAGGGCACCGGCACAGTCGGGCCGCGAAAGAGAGTCAGGATAAAAGCGGTCAGGGTGGAGAGAAACAGTACCGTACAAATGACTTTGATGAGGCTGTCCAGGGTGCTGTATCTCCCGACCAGCAGAATGCTGACGCAGCCGACGATCAGGAACAGGGCGGTGTGGATGACGGGCAGGTCGAGGGCGAGCAGATTGTTCAGCAGTCCGGCGGTGGTAAAGCAGATAGCCGCGATAATAATGGACATCGGGCTGACCGTAATAAACAGGTAGAGGTATAAGGCCCAGTTCCCAAACCGTTTATAGCCATCGATCAGGCTTTCTCCGGTCGCGTTCGCATACCGCGAGCCATACTCAAAGGACGGATACTTTAAGAGGTTGGCGATAATGATCGCCCACAGGAGCGCGTAGCCATAGCTGGCCCCCGCGCGGGTAGACTGCACCAAATGTGAGACGCCGATAGCGGTGCTGGCAAAGAGCAGACCCGGTCCCAGGGTTTTGAGCAGGCGGGAGAGCTGGCTGTCTTCTTCGTTCGCGGTAGAGGTTTCTAGAGCGGGAATCGCTTGTGTGTTTTCCATACAAAGCCTGATATGACAGTCTGATGATCGATGGTTGCAGCAGAGAAACATGACTCTTTCTTTGCTGTCAAGCAGAAGCGGACCCGAGGGTGGACCGCTCTGCTCTTGAGAGGAGCGCTTCCTATGGAAGATGGAGCTTCCTTTTATACGAAAGGGACGAAACTATGACGCGAGATGAACTCTTAATGCGCATCTCAATTGATCCCAATGTCTGCTTTGGGAAACCTTGCATTCGTGGCCATCGGATTTGGGTCTCTCTCATTCTTGACCTCCTGGCCAGTGGAATGACGATCCCGGAAGTGCTGCAAGAATATCCGGGTTTAGAAGACGCCGATATTCTTGCGTGTATTGCTTATGGTGCAGAGATGGCGCGTGAACGATATGTGGAAATCACTTTGGAGAATGAAGGGTGAGGATCAAACTCGACGAGAATCTTGGCTCTCGTGGCGCCGCGCTGTTACGACAGGCAGGTCATGATGTTGCCACTATTGTAGAAGAAGCTCTGTGTGCTGCCTCCGATAAAACATTGATCGAAATATGCAAATCTGAGCAGCGATGCCTTGTCACACTTGATCTTGATTTCAGTAAGCCATTGCTGTTTCGCCCAAGCGAGTACGCCGGGGTTGCGGTACTCCGTCTGCCTCCAAAACCTACCGCGAATGATCTCGTTGATGCGCTCTGGACGTTTATTGGTGGACTCGACCGAGCGGATATCACAGGCCGGCTCTGGATCGTTCAACGAAAACGCATTCGTGAATATCAGCCCGATAATTGAGATTCGCTATTCTCCAGAAGAACTTTGTCCAACTGTGTGTATGTCCAAAGGGGAGGGGACCATGGAAACACAGAGCAGTCAACACACCGCTGGAATGCGACAAGCTGAGCAACGGCTCCTGGACTTCCTGCGGACAATCGAAGCCCATCTCGAAGGGCTCCACATGCACCGGCTGGCCGAACAGAATGCCCAGTTGAAAGACAGACTCGGAGAGACGGTCGAGGCACTCCAGGCGGACTTGGCGCTCTTTTCTCCACCGGAGCCGCTCCAAGAGTTCCACACCACGTTCAGCAGGGCGGTTCAGCACTGCGCTGACGCCTACGCATTTCTGTTGCTTTTCACCGGCCAAGAATTTGCCATGGATTTCCTGAAGGGGCGGTATGAGTTCTGCCGCGGGAAGTATCTATTGTACGAACTGCGTGCCAAGCTGCCCATCCTCAAACAATACTGGGTTTTCCCGGATGCCCTGGCCTCTCTCCCGACCTTGGAAATACAGGCGCCGGACCTGGATGTCCCGGTCGGCATCATCCGCAAAGAACGGGAGGATCAACGCTCAGCCTATTCTTTATACGTGCCCGAGAATTACACTCCGTACACCGAATGGCCGCTCATAGTCTGTCTCCACAGCGGCTACAGCCGGGAAGACGACTATATGTTGACATGGCTGCGGGCGGCAAAGAGCAAGGGCTATATGCTGCTCGCCCCGAAGTCAGTACGGGAAACCTGGTCGGCGATTCGCTTGCCCGGAACCCCGCCGAATCCCGTTCTGGACCGCCGCTCCATCCGCGCTATGCTGGAGGAGGTGTGGGATACCTATACGGTGGACCGCGAGCGGGTGTATCTCACCGGGTTTTCTGACGGTGGAATTTTTACCTATGTCCTCGGACTGGCGTATGCGGATATTTTTGCCGGCATCGCCCCGGTGGCCGGGCGGATTCATCCTGCGATTACCCATCTCCTGAAGCGCGGTCAGGGCAAAGACCTGCCCATCTTTATCGTGCATGGCGAACAGGACCCGATCTTTAACGTTGCTGTCACCCGACAGACGCACGATGGGCTGACAAAGCTGGGCTATAACGTGACCTATACGGAGCTGCCGGACTGGGGCCACGCCTATCCGTATTCGATCAACGAGACGCTGGTGATGCCGTGGTTTGAGGGCCTGGGGGAAAGGTAGCTACTTGGTTCGGCGTAGGGCATCAATGGCGCAATAGAGCAGCGTGCCAAAGGGCCTGGGGGAAAGGTAGCTACTTGGTTCGGCGTAGGGCATCAATGGCGCAATAGAGCAGCGTGCCAATGAACGCTAGGCTCAGGACGCATAACCAGAAGAGCACGGTAGCCGCCAGGCAGATGGCACTGAAGAAGGTGTGGGCGCACCGGT
>JAJDZM010000254.1 GCA_022824615.1 Candidatus Binatia bacterium
ACACACTATACATAAAAAACGCTCATACCATCTCTAGATCATGGGCGCTACGGGCTGCGGCAAATCGACCCTGATGCATATCATCGGTCTGTTGGACCGCCCCACCAGCGGCTCCTATCTGTTGGAGGGCCGCGAGGTCTCGGCGATGGGCGATAACGAACTGTCTACCCTCCGCAACGTCAGCATGGGCTTCGTGTTTCAGTCCTTTCACCTGTTACCGCGCCTGACGACCCAGGAGAACGTCGGTCTGCCCCTGGTCTACCGGGGGCTGGGAGACACAGAGATCCGGCAGCGCTCGCAAGAGATACTGGAAAAGGTTGGGATGCAGGACCGGGCCGACCACAAGCCGAGTCAACTCTCCGGTGGACAACAACAGCGGGTGGCCATTGCCCGAGCGCTGGTCGGAGCGCCGCGCATCCTGCTGGCCGATGAACCGACTGGAGCCCTGGACCCCCGCACCGGCCGGGAGATCATGCAGATTTTTTCCCGCCTGAACGCCGAGGATGGGTTGACGGTCATTATCATCACCCACGACCAGGCGATTGCGCGCCACTGTACGCGGCACGCTCGTCTGTCTGACGGGATACTGCATGAGAATGTTCCCCGTCCGGGCTGACTCGCGAGAGCCTCTGCCATGCTCCTCAAGACCAATATCAAGGAGGCTGTCAGCAGCCTGTATGCCACGAGACAACGCAGCCTCCTGGCCCTGATCGGTATTGTTATTGGTATCGGTTCGGTGATTGCGCTGGTATCGGTCGGCTCGATTGCCAAATTCGAATCGCTCAAGCAGTACCGGGAACTGGGGACCGATATCCTGACGATTCGGAGACTGCACAACAGTGGTCAAGTGCGCCGCCAAGTGTATATCCGCCTGGCAGACGCCCTTGACCTGGCGGACCGGACGCCATCTATTGTCGCTGCCGCCCCGTGGACCCAGATATACGGGCCGTTCATGTATGCCGGACAGGAGATATCCCGTGGCGAGGTGCTCGGGGTGCGAGCGTCTTTTGCCGACCTGACCAAGCTGAGCGTCAGCGCCGGGCGGTTTATCTCGGATCTGGACTTCCGACGCTACTACTGCGTCGTTGGCCACGAGGTCGCTCAGGCCATGCGGCAGGCCGGCGCGACGCGCGTCGTGGGCGACCTTGTCAAGCTAGGCGGGCATCCGTACACCGTAGTTGGGGTGCTGCGGCCAACACAGGTGAAGGACGCCCGTTCGTTTAATGCGGACCGCGGGGCGTTTGTGCCCATGAGCACGGCGCAGCGCGCGTTTGACAACGCGAACATTACCATGGTCATCGCGCGTATGCGACCCGACGTCCACCATACAGTGGCCACACGGGAGGTGGAAAGCTATTTCCGTCAGCGGTCAAAAGACTTGGCAATTCAGGTGATCAGCGCCAGACAGCTCATCCAGCAGATGGAAAAGCAGAGTCAACTCTTTACGCTGCTGTTAGGCGTGGTTGGGAGTATTTCGCTCATCGTTGGCGGCATTGGGGTGATGAATATCATGCTGGTCTCCGTGACCGAGCGCCGAAAGGAGATCGGTATCCGACGGGCTCTGGGAGCGAAACGCAAGGACATTCAGAGTCAATTTCTGATCGAATCCATCCTGCTGTCCTTGCTCGGCGGACTGTTCGGCCTGGGCCTCGGCCTGGGCAGCGCCTATGTCATTTGTCAATTTTCGGGCTGGACCTTCATGCTCTCGGTCCCAGCGATGTTGCTCGGGGTGGGCGTGGCCTCGGGTGTTGGCATCTTCTTTGGTTTCTACCCGGCCCACCAGGCCGCTCAGCTCAATCCCGTCACCGCTCTGCGCGCCCCCTAGCCGGACGGTCGGCTCAGGCCACGAGAGTCGTACAGCGAACCCCGTTCACCCTGAGCGGAGCGAAGTCGAAGGGAAAGATACCCACGCTCCCAGCGGAGTAAAACTGTGAAGGGGTTTGACAGAAAACGCTTGTCCAAGGCAAAACAGAGTGGACATTGGGAAGAAGGAGGTCGGTGTATGTCTGTCCGTGTTATGCAGGTTTTTGTGTGTAGTGTGCTGCTGTCGAGCTTGATGATTCCATCGAGTTGGGCTCTCCCACCAACCGAAGGAGGAACTGACGGCGAAGCGCTCTACCAGACGCACTGTGCGCGCTGCCACGAGGGACAGGTCAAACGCGCGCCGCACCGTAGTGTTATGCAGCGCCTGCCGGCCGTGATGGTCTTGCACTCCCTGGAACTCGGCAAGATGCAATTCCAGGGCATGACCCGGACCAATCAGGAACGGCGCGCCTTAGCCGAGTGGATCACCGGCAAGCAACTGCCGCCTCCGACCGAAAAGGATGAGACGGTCGCCGGATTCTGTGAAGACGCGCCGGGCGAGTTCGTGGTTGAAGACGGCGCTCCGCAGTGGAACGGTTGGGGGGTGGATGTCTTCAACACCCGCTTCCAATCCGCCGAGGCTGCCGGTATCAGCGCCGCCCAGGTGCCTGAGCTGAAGGTCAAATGGGTGTTTGGCTTGCCCATGGATTTTCGGGTCTCCCAGCCGACGGTGGTCGGCGACCGGGTGTTTATCGGCTCGATGAAGGGCCTGGTATATGCGCTTGACGCCAAGACCGGCTGCCTGCACTGGTCGGTCAAAACTGCGGCCGGGGTGCGCGCCACCCCGGTAGTTGATAACCTGCCCGCGACCACCCCGCCGCGCCATGTCGTCTACATCGGCGATGTCGAGGCCAATCTCTACGCCCTTGACGCTCAGACCGGCCGGCAGCTCTGGCGGGTCAGAATCGACGACCATCCCCTGGCGCGTATCACCGGCACCCCCAAAACGCACGGTAACCGCATCTATGCTTCGGCCACCGCGCTCGAAGAGGTGGCCGGCGGTGACCCCAGCTATGAGTGCTGCACGTTTCGCGGCTCACTGGTGGCCTTAAACCGCTTTAACGGCAAGCTGGTCTGGCGGTCGTATACCATCCCGGAGCCACCAGCACCTATCCGTAAGAATGCAGTTGGCGTCCAACTCTGGGGGCCGTCTGGCGCCTCGGTCTGGTCCTCGCCGGCACTCGACCCGGAGCGCAACCGTGTCTATGTCACCACCGGCGACAATTACTCCGACCCGGCCTCGCTGACGAGTGACGCGGTGATGGCCTTTGATATGCGGAGCGGACAAGTCCTGTGGTCAAAGCAGTTCACCGCGGGTGATGCCTGGAATGTCGCTTGTGAGACCGAGGACGACACCAACTGCCCCGAGGCGCGCGGGCCCGACCTGGATTTTGCTTCCTCGCCTATTGTGCGTATTTTACCCGACGGCCGACGGGTGATCCTGGCCGGCCAGAAGTCCGGGGTGATGCACGCCATCGACCCGGACCGCGACGGGGAAATTCTCTGGCAGCACCGCGTCGGCAAGGGCGGCTTGGCCGGCGGGATTCAGTGGGGTTCGGCCGCGGACGCCACACAGGTCTATGTGGCCCTGTCCGATATCGGCCTCAGAACGGTAGAGAACTCGGACACGGGCTGGGCCACCACCCTGGACGGCAGCGTCGGAGGCGGCATGTTTGCCATTGATATCGAGAGTGGCGAGCGTCAATGGCACGTCCCACCGGTTGGCTGTGGAGACCGACCACAGTGCAGTCCGGCCCAGTCGGCGGCCGTGTCGGCCCTGCCCGGCGTGGTGTTCTCCGGCTCGGTCGACGGCCATCTGCGCGGCTATGCCACCGATACCGGCAATGTCGTCTGGGACTACAACGCCGACCAGGAGTATACGAGCACCAACGGTGTCAAGACCAAGGGCGGGTCTTTTGACGGCCCAGGGCCGACCATTGCGGACGGCATGCTGTACGTGATGTCCGGCTACGGCCTGTGGGGTGGCATGTCGGGCAACGCCCTGCTCGCGTTTTCGGTCAACGGGGAGTGAGGTTCACGCTTTACGGGACGTGATAGGGGCAATTCATGAATTGCCCCTACAGTCCTCCTAGGGGCTCAGCAGCGTCCACTGTTCTCGGGCGGTCCGCTCTATCAGGGTCTTGTGGGCAGTGTCTGTGCTGATAGTACGTTGGCCAGATCGTGGGTCAGTCGCTCAAGAATATCCTGTAAATTCTGGCTCATCGCTTCCGCCACCGCCGCGGGATTGCGTTTCGCCGCCAGCCGGGTTGCGCTATAGGACTGGAACCAAAAAGGTGCCGGCTCCTGGGAGCGGGACAGCCACACCTCGATACTCAGAACCGCTTGCCAGGACTGCGCCTGATCAACCTCTTCGTATTGTCGGACCACGCCCCCGAGACGCAGATCGGCCTGAGCGTCCGGGGTGGGATAGACGGTCGTAAAAAGACCCGACTGTTGCAGGGTCCGCCGGGTCAGGGTGGTGAGCATGTCGGATGGTTTCGTGACCCAGCGGTGATAGTGATAAAAATCGAACTCATAGGGGGAGGAGCGATAGACCATCCGGTCACGATTATACGGCGGCTGGGCGGTGAACGGCCGCACGACGAGCGACGCCTTGACCGGCGCGGGACCAGACGGAGCGGGGGAGGGCGGAGGAAGAGCCAAGGCGTAATACTGCACCTCTTGCTTGGGCTGTGTGAGGCTGCACCCGCCAATCACAAGGCTGATGAGAAGAGCCAGCAAGAAGAACCCAGGATATCTCATGGATCGGGAATTTCTTTGGCCGAGACCGTTGTCCCCCAGACGAGCGAAGACGGGTCGGCGCGTAAGGATTCGCTCAGCTCCCTGAGTTCGCGAGAAGTGTGTGATAGATTGCTCAGGACCTGCCGAACCTCCTGACGATTATCGACCACCAGCTCGTCCACGTGTTGGGTCAGGCGGCGCACGTCGTTGGCGAGATCGGCGGTGGCCTCCGCAGTATGCCGAATCTGGACCAGCATGGCTTTGCCATCCTGAAACAGCTCTTCGCGAATCGTGTTGATGGCCGCGGTGGCACTTTTCAGGCCGGCCGCAGCCTGGGCTAAATTCTCGACCATCTGCCGCAAGGCCAGCCGCGTGTCCGGCGTTGACACTTCGGCGAGCGAGGTACGCAGGTCTTGGGTCAGCAGCGACATATTCTTCAGAAAATCCGTAAGCGCGGTCAAATTGTGTTCGCTCAGCACCCCGTTTTCAATGCGGGTCAGGGTATCCAGCAAGCGTTCGGCAATGGCCCCGGCCCGGTCCCGGAACTCCTCAAGCCCGCCGCGTTGTACGGGAATGACGGCCCCAGGGTCCAGAATTGGAGCGACGCTCGACCCGCCCGCCAGTTCGATATAGCGGATGCCGGTCACAAAGGAGCCAATCAGATGCGCCGTGGTATCCTGCCGGATGGGGGTGCCGGGCTGGAGGGCAATGGCTACCTGGGCACGAGGCGGCGTGTCCTGGGTCAGACCGATGGTCTCGACTTTCCCCACGGTCACTCCCTGGTATTCGACTGCGGCGCCGGGTAACAGCCCGCTGACCGACTCCGTAAAGAGAATAGTGTAGGTATCGACCGGCTGAAAAAAACGTGAGCCGGCCAGCCACAGGAGGGCGCTGGCAAACAAAAAGAAGCTGAGCGTGACGAACAGACCGACCTTAACCCGATCCTGTCCCATAGCGTTCTCCATTCACAATCAGGCTGTCACGCAAATCCCCGTGCAGAGTCCTGGCGCGAGGACGACGGTCGAAAAAGGCCCGAATCTTCGGATGGTCCGTCTGCCGGACTTCCTCCAAGGGGCCCGTGGCCAGGATTCTCCCGGCGTCCAACATGACGGCCCGGTCGGCAATCATTTGAATGCTCCCGAGTTCATGCGTCACAATCACAATCGTCATACCCAGATGTTCTTTTAAGCGCAGAATCAGCTCATCCAATTCACGCGCAGTGACAGGATCAAGCCCGGCCGAGAGTTCGTCGAAGAGGAGCAAGCCGGGGTCCAGGGCCAGGGCGCGGGCAACGGCCGCGCGCTTCCTCATGCCACCGCTGATTTCGGCGGGTAATAACCGGGCGGCGTGTTCCAGGCCAACCACACACAGCTTCATTCTGGCCAGCAGGGTCGCGGTTTCCCGGTCTACCTGGGTATGCTCGATAATGGGCAGGGCAATGTTTTCTTCCAGGGTCAACGAGCTGAACAAGGCTCCACCCTGAAAAGACATGCCAATGTCGCGCAAGATCCGCTCGCGCTCCTCTTCGCCGGCTGCATGTAAATTCCGTCCGTTGATCAAGACCTGACCCGCCTTTGGCGTCAGCAGCCCGACGATGTGGCGCAACAGGGTTGTTTTCCCGCAGCCGCTTTCACCTAACACAACCGTAATTTCGCCTTGATGGGCCTGCATGCTGACGCGGTCAAGGACAGCCCGTCCGTCGTACTCGGCCACGAGTCCGTCCACCTGAACAGCGGAGTGAGAAGACGAAGATGCGGCTGCTGTTGGCATTAAACTGACTCACTCTTGGTTAGGACAGATAGAAAAATATGGTCGTAAAGACGGCGTCCGCCAGAATACACAGGACAATAGAAGCCACGACGGAGGCCGTGGTATTCGTCCCCACGCCTTCGGCTCCGCCGTGCACATAGAAGCCGCGGTAGCAGGCGACCAGACCGATCAGGCCGGCGAAGACCAGGCTTTTTATCATGCCCGTCACCAGATCGCTCATCAGCAGGGCTTGGCCGGTTTGCTGGAGATAATTCCGACTGCCAAGTCCGAGGACCAGAACACCGATCCAATAGCCGCCAAAAATACCGGTCACATTCGAGAGCATGGTCAGACTTGGCACAGCGCACAGCAGGGCCAGCATGCGCGGCAGCAGCAGAAAACGACCTGGGCTGAGAGCCATGGTACGCATGGCGTCGATCTCTTCGGACACCACCATGGTCCCCAGCTCTGCGGTAATGGCCGACCCACTCCGTCCCGCGACAATAATCGCCGTAATCAGGGGAGCCATCTCGCGTGTCATGGAAACGGCGACGAGATTCGCAATATAGATAGCGGCGCCGAACTGCCGGAGCTGACTGGCCGCGTTCAGGGCCAGAACCGCGCCGACCAGAAAGGAGAGAAAGGTCACAATCGGGATGCCGTCCACACCAATTTTCACGATTTGTTCGTAGGTCCGGTCCCATTTGATGCCTTTCCCGCGCCAGGGGGCAATGCACAGCCAGTACGCGAGTTCGCCTATCATTTCGATGAGTCGTCGGCCCGTTGCCACGGCGGTCAGGGTATGGGCGCCAACAGACTCCAACAGCGACAGTCTGCCGCGCCTCTGTTCAGGTGAATCGAGCAGGCTGAGATCAAGTCCAATAAACGCTTGATGGGCTTGCTGACGGACGCCGGTGAACTGGACCGTCACCCCCCGACTTTTTCCGCGCTGCACGAGCCGCAGCAGAGTTGCGGCTTCCAAACCGTTGAGATGCGGAACCTGCCCCAGGTCAAGGAAATGCCGAGTGCCGGGCCGGAGCTGCTCAATTTGCTCCGTATGTTGACGCACCAGGGAAAGAATATGATCGGAGACCCGGAGCGCATGTACGATGGCTGCTCGGTCCTGTTCCACAATCCGCGGTCTCCTTCCCGCTGTGTCCGGCCCACCTCACTACCTCACAACGACCCTCTCTCCTTCATAGAACTTGCCACGAAGCCTGTAAAGCGAAGACCGGCCTGTGTCTCAGTTTCCCGTCGTTCTTCTGTCTGCGAAGCACCCCCCTCACCCTAGCCCCCTCCCGCCAGGGGAGAGGGAATGTACAGCGTAGGGGCAATCCCCTGTGGTTGCCCGCCCTTCGCTTTTGCCTTTTTTGTGTTTTCATAGCATAACAGAGCCTGTTTCGTGGCCGGATTCCCGCTCACCGAGCGGGAGAATATAACCGTTGGAGAGGATGCATGCTTTGGTGTGATAAAATCGCCGCCCAGGTTGAGGGAGAACAACTCATCAACGACTCGAAGACTCCCTCGGGCCGGGCCCACGTTGGCGCTCTGCGGGGCGTACTCATTCACGATGTCGTTTTCCGGGCCATTCAGGCCCGTGGGCTGCCAGTCCGGTATACTTTTGGGGTTGATGACTACGACCCCCTGGACGAGTTGCCGGCGGGTGAAGAAGAGTTCTTTCGGCCCTATCTCGGTGCGCCGCTGTGTCAGGTGCCGCCGCCGCCGGGCTCGTCCTTTTCCGATATCTCCGAGCACTATATCCAGGATTTTTTCAGCGTATTCCGCGACCTGAACGTCGAGGCCGAGACCTACCGGATGCGCGATATCTATCGCTCGGGCCAATTCAACGGGGCGATTGATGATATTTTGCGTAACGCGGCAGTCGTCCGGCGCGTATACAAAGAGGTCAGCAAGTCCGAGCGGGCAGATAACTGGTATCCCTTCCAGACCGTGTGCGAACAGTGCGGACGCATTGGCACGACCGAGGTCACCGACTACGACGGTAGAGAAGTCACCTATACCTGCCGGCCCGACCTCGTCACCTGGGCTTCCGGATGCGGCTACCAGGGAAAAGTTTCGCCGTTTGACGGCAAGGGCAAACTCCCGTGGAAGCTCGAATGGACCGCCAAGTGGAAAACCTTCCCTATTACGATTGAGGGCGCGGGCAAAGACCACACCACAAAAGGCGGCTCTCGGGACGTGGCCGCGGCCTGTTTGCGTCGGATTTTCAATCAGGCTCCGCCGCTCAATATCCCGTATGAGTTTTTTCTGGTCGGCGGTGCCAAGATGAGTTCGTCCAAAGGGCTGGGGGTTTCCGCCCGGGATATGGCGGATTTCCTGCCGCCTGAAATCCTGCGCTTCGTCATGATCCGCACCCAGCCCAAACAGCCGGTGAATTTCTCTCCGGACGAAAAATCCATTATCAAGATCTTCAATGACTTTGATCGATTCCATACACGCACGTATCGCGACCCTCAGGTATCGGAAGACGATAAGCGGGTATATCAACTGGCGCAGACCACCCTGGCGGACGATTTCTACGCTGCGGACTTTCAACTGGTGGCGACGATTGCGCAACTGCCGCATCTTGACCTCATCGGAGAGATCGAAAAGCGCAAAGGCGCTGCCCTGACGGCCGTTGAGCGGCGGCAACTCGAACGCCGGGCCCAGGCGGCCCGCTACTGGCTGGAGCATTACGCCAGCCCCGAGGAGCGAATCGTCTTGCAGGACACGCTGCCGAATCGAGCTGCCGAGCTGACCGCCAGCCAGCGCGCCTTTCTGCACCAACTCGCCGCCCGCCTGCCCGATATTCCGCAGGACGATAACGCCTTGCAGGCCGCGTTATTCGACACCGCGCGTCTCACGCCGCTCGCGCCGGCCCGCGCCTTTCAGGCCCTCTATCGGACGTTGCTCGACCGCGACTCCGGCCCCAAGGCTGGCAATCTGCTGGCCTTTCTGGACCGTGACTTCCTGCTGCACCGCTTCCGGGAACTGTCCTACGATCAGGCTGCGTTCTGGCAGGAGACGAGCATCAGCCGCGAGGAGTTCGACGCTTGGTTGACGGAGCACCGGGACCAGAGCAAACAGGTGACCACCGAAGCCAAACTCCTTCCCCCTCTCCCTCTGGGAGAGGGCCGGGGTGAGGGAGCCTCAAGCCGGTTGGGGGTCGTGGAGTACGTGATCGAACTGGACGACAGCAGAACCCATATGCGGCGCGTGCGGCTGGGAGAGTTTACCGACCAAGCGGCCTTCGATGCGGTGGTTGACGCATGTGTTGAGCGGGCGCTGTTGATTGCAAGCTGATTGACAATACCCGGCAAATACTGAAGGCCACAAAGCCATACGAGGAAAGCGTCATGCAAGGAGAAATAGTTATTACGGAAACAGAAAACGAATACCTGTTGGCTATTCCGCCCTCTCAGAAAGAGCGAGCTAAAGGGATTGAGGGGAGACGGTGGGCTCCGCAACGCAAATGTTGAGTATATCCTCGGAACGCCCGAACGTACAATGCTCTTATAGCAGAATTTGGAGATGATCTTACCAAGTTGTCCTCATTCACGTTTCCAAAGCCCTTTCGTGAACAGGAGAAGCAGGAAAGAATGGAGCTTCAGGGGGATATCAGACGCGTTGATCAAACCTTGTCAAAACTTCTGGAAACGTTTTCAGGCTTTTTACGTGATACGGATAGCAAGCGAGTAGACGTATTGATCAACAAAGAGAGTGAAATTCAATCACTAAGAGGAGAAGTTCAAAAAAAGGATATGGAGAAGGGAGCCTTGGAAAGACAATGTTCGCAATTACGAGAAAGAATAGACACTTTAGAGAGCCAAGTTGCACGACTTAAAGAGAAAAATAACAGGCTTTCTGACGAAACCGGAATATCGTCTCCCGATATATACAAAATAATAAAAAACGTAGCGTTGGATGGAGTAGTTACAGACCCGGTACTCGAGGGCGCCATAGGGGAGTTGCGAGTAGACAAAAATTTACCCGTCGAGATATGTCACCTCATAGAAAAATATTTGAAGGGCTTTCTCAATACCGATAGTAGTAAACTATATGACCTAATTGTTGAATGTAGAGACGCCGACCTGCTTGACGATGATGCTATTGGTCTCGCACACACCATAAGAAAACAGCGAAACTTCGTCCTCCATGAAGTGGGTGATGAGGCTGAAAGAACACAGATCGCACGGGCCATCTTCTGTTTGTTTGGCGCAGCTATGCTTCTTCCGAAACTTCCTTCCAAGCTGAGAGTGACGAAAGACTAACCTTATATCTATGAAGACTCTACAATGAAGATATCTGAGTGGAAGGAATGTACCGATGTCTCAGCATGTTCTCATCGAGTTTGAAATGCCGGCTGACCTTGGTCGATTCAAACTGCCGCAGGGGGTGAACGAACGCTTGCATGACCTCCTGGACCGACAGGATGGAGGACAAGCCCTCACCCCTGCCGAGCGTACGGAGGCAGAAGGGCTTGTTGAACTCTCCGAGTTATTATCGCTCCTACGCCTGCGTACCCAACGGATATGGCAGGATGCCTCGCCTGAGTAATGCGCGCTATTCCAGCGGAATTACGACGGATTGTTCTTCGGAGGGCAGTGGGACGTTGTGAATACTGTGAGTTAGCCCAAGAAGGACAAGAAGCGACGTTCCACATTGACCATGTCGTCCCTGTGGCTGCTGGTGGACAGACCTCTCTGGATAATCTCGCCCTGGCCTGTGTTTCCTGTTCACTTCGGAAGGCCGCCCGCCAAACAGCAAGAGACCCGCAAACCGGCAAAGAAGTAGTCCTATTTAATCCCCGTCGAGATACCTGGATCGAACATTTCCAGTGGCAGGGGGTTCGCCTTGTTGGGCGAACAGAGATCGGACGAACCACGATTGAAGCCTTGGCTATGAATCGGACAGTGATTCTTGCCATTCGGCAAGAAGAAGCCGTACTGGGGCGACATCCTGTGGAGAGGAGTGACTAAAAGCGCCTATTTTCAATCCTCCCTTTCCTTCATTTCTACTTCACCGTCATCCGATACTTTTCCTTGCAAGAACGAAAAATGTTGCGAGAAGCTGATGACGGTCAGGCCGGCGCCTTCTTCAGTCACCGGGTCAAGCCGCAGCAGAAAGTCTGCGTTCAACTCCACGGTTTTCGCCTTTCGTGGACGCTGGAAGTAGAAATACATGCCATCCGCCTCACGGTCGTAGTGATAACGCAATTTCCGTTGCTTCATTGCCTCTATCTCTGGGTGATACGTAACGAGGTGGAACTATCTCTCATCTGTCCCCCTCACCCCAACCCTCTCCCTCCAGGGGAGAGGGAGTAGAAAGCTCTCCAACGCTACCCTGCCCGCTCAAAATACTCCCGCAGGTTCTTGGCCTCGCGTTGCTGGCAGGCAACCGCGACGCGCAGTTTTTCCAGGTGTTGAGCCATCATTTTGCCGGCGTTCGGGACGGGGTGATCGGTGAAGAAGGCGTTGACCTGGGCCTCAAGCTCGGGCGTAACGAGCGCGACGATCCCTTCACACATGCGGACGATGGACACGTCCGGCCATTTCTCCAGCATGTCGCCCCAGCGTTCCTGGAGAAACTGCCAGGCCAGCTTGCGGCCCTCGGTGTTCATCAACAGCGACCGCATAAGGTAGGGCGCATTCTGGGTACGAACCTCGCCGTTAAGCGTCATGTCCAGGGTCCGGGAGAAGAGGTCGGGCTGACGGAAGCTGGCCAACGCGAACTGATAGCGCTGCTCTTCTTGCGGCGTGGCGGCGTTCTGCGAGATCTGACGAAATGCATCATACGTCGCCGCGTCGCCAGTGTAGGCCAGAATCGACACTAGCGCGGGCACCAGATTACGATCCACGGCGTTTCGATCGTTCCGATACTGCGTATAGAGCGTCCGCGCCTGCGCTTGGGTGGCCGTATCGTCTCCAAGGGTGCCCAGCGCGCCGAGCGATTCTCCCCTGAGCTGGCTGATAAGCGCATCTTCCCCATCGTGTGGAGCCCAACCCAACTGCCGGGTGAGCGGGGCGAGCAGCTCGCGGACGTGACGCTGCAAGGCTGGACGCTGTTCCGGGCCGAGCAGGCGGTAGAGATAATGACACGAGCCGAGAATGGCGGTCCACACATTGTGATCGGACTCTTCACGGAATACGGGCAGGAGGTCGAGATAGGTGGGCAGTGGAGTCAGCCCGGCCTGCGCGGTCGCCCAGGTATCGTTGAGCAGGTTGAAGCGCTCGGTCGGCGAGAGCTGGGTGGAGACATCTGCGGTCAGTTGGCCCAATAATTCCGGCGCGTACCGGACCCGATAAAAGCCGTGTCCCCCCGCGTTGACGACGACCCAGTCCGGCCTCTCTGAGAGGGGGAGGCGCAATTCGCCAGTGGTCAGCAGGGCGGTCTGACTCTCGGTTTCAGCCGCTCTCTTGGTTTTAATAAAAACCGGAGCCTGCCAGCGTTTGTCTTCCGCCTGGTTATTGCCGTTTTGCACATAGTGAAACGGCTGTTGGGAAATCACCAGTTCAGCGCCGTCCACAGCAACGGAAATCAAAGGATAGCCCGCCTGGAAGACCCAGCTATCCATCATGGACCGGACCGGCTGCCGGGTTGCTTCCTCCAGGGCATCCCACAGGTCGGTGGTTTCCGCGTTGGCATAGGCGTGCTTATCAAGGTAGTTGCGAACGCCCTTTTGAAAGGCTTGAGGGCCGATATATTGCTCCAGCATACGGAGGATAGATGCCCCCTTCTCGTAGGTCAGGATGTCGAACATGCCCTGTGCCTCGGCCGGGTGTTTGACCGGAAACTCAATGGGACGGGAGCTGTGCAGGCCGTCAATCTGCAGCGCCGCGGCGCGCGAAACGGCAAAACTGGTCCAGCGCTGCCATTCGGGCTTCCAGGCATCAACGGCCATCATTTCCATGAAGGTGGCAAACGCTTCGTTGAGCCATATCCCGTTCCACCACTTCATGGTGGCGAGATCGCCAAACCACATGTGGGCATTTTCGTGGGAAACCACATCGGCAACGCGTTCCAGCTCGCTCCGGGCTGCGGTATTTTCATCAATCAGCAGGGCGGTTTCCCGAAAGGTAATGGCCCCGAGGTTCTCCATCGCTCCAAAAGCGAAATCC
>JAJDZM010000081.1 GCA_022824615.1 Candidatus Binatia bacterium
GGCGCTCTTTTCACAGGATGGGCTGGTGGTCACGGATACGAATAGTGGGACGGGTAACAATTTCCTGTTTCGTGTGCCGGTTGCACCGGGAAATTACATCGTGGAGGTGAAGGGGGCGAGTTCCTCGACGCAAGGAGCATACACGTTGGTCACGTCCTCCGAAGCGGCCCCCTCTCGGGGGAGTGCCCCGGATGCAATCATGGTGAGCGCGACTGAGACTGACAGTGTAATTACGAACGCAGGGGAGGTAGACCCGCACTCCATTACCGTGACAAAAGCGGGCACCCTGCAAGTGAAAACGACAGGGACAACCGATACGGTTGGGGTGCTCTATGGGCCGGATGGCCGGCAGATTGCGACGGATGATAATAGCGGCGCCGACACGAATTTCCTGATCACCGAGTATGTCGAGGCCGGACAGTATATTGTGACAGTAGAGGGGCAGAGTCGAAGTATAACGAATGCTGCTTACACCTTAGTGACGAACTTCGTAGAGGGCGCTACTGTTGATGGGCCCACCACGCCGCCGGGGACAGGAACAGAGACAGAGCAAGAGTTGCGGGATCAGATAGCGGACTTGCGGGAGGATTTAAATGCTTGCCTCGGTCCTGTTGAGACTGATGCGAGGGGGGAATTGGAGAATCCCTCCGATGGTAGCTTCAGAAGCGGTATTGGAATCATCTCGGGCTGGGTGTGTGCGGCTCAAGAGGTCGAGGTCGAAATTCGGCGTGCCCCAGACGTCCTCGTACAAACCCTCACGGTCGCGCATGGCACCAGCCGACCCGATGTGCCCGAAAACAGTAGTTGTACCAATGAAAACGCCGGCTTTGGGATGACGTACAACTTCAACCACCTGCCGGAGGGCACGTATACGATCGATGCCTATGCAGACGGCGATAATCAGATTGGCGAGACGCAGACCTTTGAGGTCGTCCATCTCGTGCCCTTTGCCGCCACCGACAGCAACAGATTTCTGGAAGACTTGGACGGGCAGTGCATCGCCCACGACTTTCCTGTTCGTGGGGAACGGACGTGGCTCAAGTGGGAGCAGAGTACGCAGAATTTCGTGATTGAAGATGCCGGGTAAACCCGGCGGGGGAGGCCGCGTAGCCTCCTCTCTACCTTGGTCGTCAAACAAGGGCCGGCTGAGTACTCAGCCGGCCCTTCTGCATCTGACTTTCTATCCCCTCCCTGGAGGGAAAGAGGAAACGTGTCCCGCATTGACTGGGCTGCTGGCGGACACGCTTCCTCTTTGTGCCGCGTGAGCGGCGGGGTGGGTTGGGGTTGACGGTGAAGAAGACAGAGATATATTTTGGTTTGGCATCATCACAAACAACACCGCTTACAAGGTGACTGGAAGCCAGCGTGGGAATGCCATGTGGAACCAAATTGGCTTTTGATCCGGGATGATGAAGACGCTGAACGCCTAAAGTTCTTACGCACCGGAACCCATTCCGACCTCTTCAAAAAATAATTGTCGGCCTGATCCCCTCTCGGGAGGGAAAGCGGAAACGTATCCGGCCTGTGTTTGGCTGCGGGAGGCCACGCTTCCTCTTTGTGCCGCGTAGGGCCTGTCCTGAGCTTGTCGAAGGAGGGCGGGGTGGGTTGCCCCGGGCCCACCGGCGTTCCCGCACCCACCCCGCCGCTTCGCGGCACCCCTCCCGAGAGGGGATGTGCTGATGCCTTCCCCCCGGATTCCCGGTCTCTACAAAACTGTCGTGTCCTCAGAGGGTGGGGATAGGAGGGGGGGTATAATGAAGAACGGGACTGGATGCAAACGGCGCCAGTGTGTTATCCTTCGCGAGCAGAGCGCCGGTATTCGCGCGTTCCTGGAGCGTCAATCGTGAAAGAGGACGAAGACGATCAGCAAGGCGTAGACGCCAAGAAACCCCCGTTGTCACCTGACATCGCCGCCGAGCCCCCGACCCCTCCGGGGACGCGCCTGAATCCGTCCAGCCCAGGCGCGTCCCCGGCTGCCCCGATGACCGTTGCCGCGTTGGTTGAACAGTTTCCGGATGAAGCCGCGGCCCGGCGCTGGCTGGAGAGCGTGCGCTGGCCGGCGGGGCGGGTGTGCGGGCACTGCGGGTCTCCGCAGACCAACACGGTCAGCCCGGCGCAGTCCATGCCGTACTGGTGTGCGACGTGCCGGCAGTATTTCAGCCTCAAGACGGGCACGCCGCTCCAGCGGAGCAGACTGCCGCTCCGAGCGTGGGTGCTGGCGATCTTTGTGATGACGATGCACCGCACGGAGGAGGCGAGCCTGCCGGTGATATGTGAGACGCTGGCCGTGGGGCGACAGACGGCGCAGTCGATGATAGGCCGGATTCGGCGGGGCGCCACCCATCGGTTGATCTCCGCCAACCCGCATCTCGTGGCACGGGCCATGTTCCAGCAGGCGGAAAAGAGGACGCCCGACACGGCCGTGCCGTGGCAGTTGCAGAAAGGCGATCTGGTCCGAGAGAAAGCGGGCGGCCCGGTGATGGTGATTATGTGGGTGTATCCAGACCGGGAGTCGGCGCGCTGTCGCTGGGTGGAAGGCGCGGAGTGGACGGACACGATCTTCCCGCTGGACGACCTCGAACGCGTGACCCGAATGTCGACGCCCGTGACCTGACCGCAACCCCCCTCCCCATCCCCTCCAAGGAGGGGATAGGGGGGAGAGAGCTTTGCGTTTTGTCCGGTGAGTTGGTAGGCTGGGTGCCCTATGGCGAGCGCAACGTTTGACACCTTACACGCGGCCAAGGCGCTGACCGCGGCGGGCTTTGAGGCGCAACAGGCCGAGGCGATCACGGACACGATCCGGGAGGCGTTCACCGAGAGTGTGGCGACCAAGGCGGACATCGCCGGCCTGGAGGCCGCCGTGGCCGCTGACATCGCCGAGGTGAAGGCCGAGTTGAAGGCGGAAATTGCCGAGGTCAGGACGGAGGTCGCGGCCCTGGAAACGCGGATGGTGGAGCGTTTTGAGGCTTTATACAAGCAGCTCTGGCTGATGGGGCTGGGCATCGTGACGGCCATCGCGGCGATTGTGAAACTGTTGTAGATGGCGGTCGTGTCTCGCTCTGCCTCATCCCCCTCACCCCGACCCCCTTCGACCGGGCTCAGGACAGGCTCTCCCTCCGGGGGAGAGGGAGCCGGCAGCCCTTCGTCAGACTGGGTTATCCGCACGCAGAATCTGGGCAAATGCTATAAGCTGTACGCCCGCCCGCTCGACCGACTCAAGGAACTGTTTGTGTCGTCCCGCCGCTATCACCAGGACTTCTGGGCCTTGCGGGAGGTGAATCTGCACCTGGAAGCCGGCCGGTCGTGCGGCATTATCGGGCGCAACGGCTCGGGCAAATCCACCCTGCTTAAGCTCATCTCCGGCGTGACCCGGCCCTCGTCCGGCACGATCGAGGTGGCCGGTCGGGTGGGCGCGCTGTTGGAGTTGGGCACGGGCTTTCACCCGGAATATACCGGGCGGGAGAATATCTATTTCTCTGCGGCCATGCTGGGCCTGGAGGGCGCGGAAACCGAGGCCCTGGTGCCGGAGATGATCGCCTTTGCCGAACTGGACGACTTTATCGACCAGCCGGTCAAAACCTATTCCTCAGGCATGTATATGCGCTTGGGCTTTGCCGTCGCCACCAGTATCCGGCCCGATATCCTGATTACGGACGAGGTGCTGGCGGTTGGCGACGAGGCGTTTCAGAAGAAGTGTATTCGCCGCATGGAGGCGTTTCTGAGCCAGGGGAAGACGCTCCTGTTCTGCTCCCACAGCACCTACCACGTGCGGAAGCTGTGCCAGCAAGCCCTGTGGCTCGACCACGGCCGGGTCCGGGCCTGGGGGGGGGCAGCGGAGGTGACGCTGGCGTTTGAGGACTATCTGCGCGAGTTGGAGGCCAGGGAAGAACAGCAGACCGAGGCGCAGCCGATGGCCGATGCGGCCCGGCCCAGCCGCTTGCGCCAGGTCCGCCTGCTGGACACCGACAACCGGGAAACCGATGTGTTTGACCAAGGCGCAACCGCCCGACTCGAAATGCTCGCCGAGGTGCCCGACGGCCAGCCGCCCGTTTTTGCGGTCGGCCATGTGCGGCGCAACGATCAGTTCGGTGTGTACGGTATTTTCAGCGATATGGACCGGGTCGAACCCCAGCGCGTGGACGCTCACACCTTTCGGATCGGGTATGAGGTCAGCCTCAGCCTGTTGCCCGGCAACTACACCTTTCGGACCCACGTTCTTGACCCGTCCGGCCTGCGCATGTTTGATACCGTGGAAAAGGATTTTTCGGTGCGGGGCGAGAGCCGCGAGCTGGGCGTGTGCCGTTTGCCGCACCGCTGGACGTGATGCGAAAAGGAACCCACCCCGCCGCTTTGCGGCACAAAGAGGAAGCGTGTCCTCCCGCAACCAAGCACATGCTGGACACGTTTCCTCTTTCCCTCCCGAGAGGGGATAGAAAAGCTCCCCTCCCTGGAGGGGTGGCCGAAGGCCGGGGTGGGTTTTCCCCCTGGGAGTGCGGGCTTCCAGCCCGCAAAGGCAAGGCGGGCAAGAT
>JAJDZM010000015.1 GCA_022824615.1 Candidatus Binatia bacterium
CACTCTCGCCACCGCAGTCCCACCACCTGCCTCGTCAATCTCCTCTGCGGCCTTATTGCTTACTGCCATCAGCCCAAGAAACCTGCCCTCCACCTCCGCGCTTGTCCTCCCTTGCCCCTCGCTTAACCCGAACTCAGGTTACTACTTGCTGGTCTCCGATACCTCCGTTCTGGTTGACCTGGAGCGCGGGTCCTTTTTGGAGGCAAGTTTCCGTCTTCCGCTTCGGTTTGTCGTCCCTGACCTGCTCTACGAGCAAGAATTGAAGGATTACGGTGGCGACGAACTGATGAAGCTGGGCCTCGTCGTTGAAGAATTGGACGGCGATGGTGTAAGCCTTGCCCTTGCTTACCGGCGGCGAGCACCGGCGCTTTCCCTTCCTGATTGTTTCGCCCTCGCGCTCGCGCAAACCCACTCCTGGATCCTGCTGAGCGGTGACAGGGCGCTCCGTCAACTTGCAACTGATGAGGCAGTCGAGTGTCGCGGTGTGCTGTGGCTTCTTGACCAGATGCACAACGCTGACGTGGTGAGCATCCAACAATTGCACGACGGTTTAACCGCTATTACGAAACATCCGCGCTGCCGACTACCAAAGCCCGAAATCCGCCGCCGTTTGGCCAGTTACGCCGAACGCTTGTGTTAGTCAGTATCAGAGCTGTCGGATTACGCCCCCCGGCTCATCTCCGACCTGCGGGACGGTCATTCCCTTCGATTTGCGCCACGCGGAATAAGGTGTCAAACTGCTACACAGCCTGGTAGTGTCTCACTTTGCATATTCCCCCTCACCCCAGCCCTCTCCCTCCAGGGGAGAGGGAGCCCCTTTTCCCTCCCCCCGCTGAGGGGGAGGGTCAGGGAGGGGGGCGCTGGGCGAGCAGTGGAGAGCGGAGATGTGAAACTGAGACACTACCTACAGCCTGTATGGAATGTTCGGTTCGCGGCTCGGCCTCAGGGGCGAGGTGCGCTATACCGGGTATCTGGCCGAAGACTGGATCTCTTTCAATCTGAAGGACGAAGGGGTTTTTGTTCCGGTGCGGGTCGATAACGACGAGGTCAATCTGTCGCTGACGCTGGCCTGGTATTTCTGACGCTGTCCCAAGCGGGTCTCCAGACCGGGGGAAAGGCGAGTGACACTATGGAAGGGAGCGTGAGACAATGAGCACTGCGCTTGATGGTATCCGGGTGCTGGACTTGACCCATAATCAGGCGGGCCCGTCGTGTGGCCAAATTTTAGCCTGGCTCGGGGCCGACGTCATCAAGATCGAACCGCCCGGACGGGGTGATATCGCCCGCGTGAGTCTGAATGACCAGCCTGGGACAGACAGTCTCTTCTTCCTTTTTTTCAATGCCAACAAGCGCAGCCTGGCGCTTGACCTCAAACATCCGGAAGGCAAGCAAGCTTTTGAAAAACTGGTTGCCACCGCAGACGTCGTGCTGGAGAACTTCGGACCCGGCACGATGGAACGGCTTGGGTTTGGCTATGACAGCCTCAAACAGCTTAATCCGCGCCTGGTCTATGCCAGCATCAAAGGTTTTGGTTCGTATGGGCCGTATCGCTCGTTCAAGAGTTTTGAACCTGTGGCTCAGGCGATGGGCGGCTCGATGAGCGTGACCGGTTTCCCCGACAATCCGCCCACCGTCACCTGGTCATGTGTGGGAGACTCGGGCACCGGTATGCACTGCGTCATCGGCATCCTGGCCGCCCTGATGCAGCGCCACACCACCGGAGCCGGCCAACAGGTCGAAGTGTCCATGCAGGACGCGGTGGTGAATCTGGTTCGGGTCAGCCTGCGCGACCACCAGCGCCGTGGCAAACCGGTTGAACGCACGGGCAATCAACTCGGGTTTGTTCCCGCCACAACGTATCGTTGCCATCCCGGCGGGCCCAACGACTATGTGTTTATTATTGCCCAGCAGCAGATGTGGGACCCCTTGCTGTGCGCCATACAACGGGAAGACTTGGTTGACGACCCGCGCTATCACACCCCCGAGGCCCGGGCTGAACGCGCCGCTGAGGTGAACGCTTTTATCGAAGCCTGGACATCGAGCAAACCGAAGCACGAAGTCATGCGGATTCTGGCCGAGGCCGGGGTGCCGTGCGGGGCGTGTCAGGACACGGGCGAAGTCATGAACGATCCCCATTTGCGCGAACGGGATATGATCCTCGAACTCGACCATCCCACGCGCGGCACGTACACCATGGCCGGCAATCCCATCAAACTGTCGGCTTCGGATGTCCCGCTGCGCCCTGCGCCCCTGCTCGGCGAGCACAGTGCTGAGGTCTTGACGGAACTCGGCTATGACGCACAGGCTATCGCGACTATGCGAGCAGCCGGGCTGATCTAGCCCTGCCCCACGGAGAACATTGAAACCATCAGGAGGACGGTATGAATATCGGTTTACTCTTTCCCTTTCGAAATCCCCCCCAATGGCGCAAGCCGTTTCCCCAATTCTATGCCGAGCAATTGCGTCAGGCCCAAGTGGCCGAGGAACTCGGCTATGACACGATCTGGCTGACCGAGCATCACTTTGCCGAAGACGGCTACTCGCCCTCGCTGCTGCCGATTGCCGGGGCACTGGCCAGCATGACCAGCCGGATACGTATCGGGACATTTCTTATCCTCTTGCCCTTGCATAATGCCGTGCGGGTGGCCGAAGACGCCGCGACCGTGGATATCCTGTCCAACGGGCGCTTTGACCTGGGGCTGGGACAGGGCTATGCCCCGGCCGAGTTTGCCGGTTATGGCATCCCGCGCAAGGAACGCGGCTCGCGTCTGGAGGAGGGCGTAGAGGTCATTCGAGGCATCTGGACCCAGGACCCATTCTCCTATGAGGGCAAACATTACCAGTTGAAAGATATTCGGCTTCAGCCCAAACCGGCCCAGAGCCCACATCCGCCCCTGTGGATCGGTGCCAACGCACCCAAGGCGGTTGAACGGGCCGCACGCCTGGGCTGTCACTTTCTCGGCAGTGGGGCCTTGGAAGCCCAGGAAGCCTATGATGCCGCGTTGCGCCAACACGGGCGTGACCCCAAAGACTTCTCCGCGGCCCAGTTGCGCTTTGCGTATGCCGCGCCAAGCCACGATCAAGCCTGGGATGAGACTCAGGACCATCTCCACTATATGCTGACCTGGTACGGCCGCTGGCTGGCCGAGGCCAAGGATTTCCCCGGGGCTGAGCAGTTCAGCCAACTGCCGCCCCCGGCCGAACTGCGGGAGCATCCCGAGCGCCTGCTCGCCAGCCCCATGATCGGCACCCCGGAAGAGATCGGGCATGAGATTGGGCGGTTTACCCAGGAGGTGCGTACCACGCATCTCGTCCTGGGCATGCACCTGCCCGGCCTCGACCCGGCCAAGAGTCAACGCTCAATGGAACTTTTCGCCAAAGAGGTCATGCCACACTTCAGATAGAGACCGGGAAAAGGGCTGCCAGGTCGGTTGAGTCAAGACTCAACCGACCCAACCAACTCAATGGACTCAATGGACCCAACCGACTCAACTCTGGTTTGTCTCCAGCCATTTCTTGAAATCATCCACCACGCCGCCCTGCCACAACGAAACGCCGGCACGGTAGGCGGCCCGGGCGATCATATGCGCCCCAACCGGGGCGGTCAGAAAGAGAAAGAGAATAATCAGGGACTCTTTCAGGCCCGAGGAGAGTCCCAGGTAGCGCAGATAGAGCAGCGAGGCCAGGACCACTCCGGCCACGCCAAACGTGGTGCTCTTGCTCGTTGCGTGCATGCGCGTGTAGACATCCTTCAGCCGCAACAGGCCAAAGGTCCCGGTCAGGAGAAAAAACAAGCCGGTAAGTAAGAGGACACTAACCAGGACGTCGAGTATGTAGGGGACTTCCATCAATGACCGTTCCTCTCAGCAGATACTTGGCTGCTGCGACTGTTCCTAAAAAAGAGAGAATGGCGAGGACCAGGGCCACGTCGATATATATCGCACTCTGAGCCCGAATCGAGACAACGATAATAGCGGCCACCAGATTGATCGCAATATTATCCAGGGCCACAACCCGGTCGGGGATCGTGGGACCACGCAGGGCACGATACGCACTGAGTAAGATCGAGAGCGTGATACCGACTAACACGACGGCAGAAACAAAGGGCGTAATCATTTGGCAATGAGCAAGAGATAACGTTCAAATCCGTCCTTAATGATACGGATTTCTTCCTCCACATCATCAACATCGAGAAAGTGAATAAATAAAAACTGCCGATCCGGACTCACCTCGACCGACAGCGTTCCTGGCGTCAGGGTGATCATATTTGCCAGCAGGGTAATCAGCACATCATTCTGTAAGGACAGCGGGTAGGCAACAATGCCGGGCCGTATGGCAAGCTTCCACGCCAGGACCTGTCTGACCACGGTCCAATTGGCAATCAGGAGTTCCTTCACAAAGAAGAATATAAGTTGCACGCTCAGCATGACCTTGCGGAAATAGCGACGCTCTTGGTGAAAGGAGCGGGGGAAGAACAGCATGACCAAGAGGCCGACCAGAAAGCCAATCACGAACTGACGCAAGGATATCTCGTCGTGCAGCAGGCACCAGGCGAAAGCCAGGATGACGTTAAAGAAAAAACGGGTCACCATATCCATCAGCCTCGCATTCAAAAGACGTCAAAGACTTCCGGTCCCAGGACTGCCGCAATATACACCTGCGGGTCAGAAACCTGTGCCGCAGCAGTCTGCGCTACGCTGTACAGTATACCCGGAAACAGCCCAATCCCAACAATAAAAAAGACGAGCAGGACAATACCGGGGAAGAGAGGCCAGAGTGATACGGGTCGACGCTCACCGGCTTCTTCGCCCCAGAAGACTCCGTTCCAGATTTTGAGCATGGAGGCCAGCGTCAGCAGGCCGCCCAGGAGTCCAATACCCACATAGCCATAGCGACCAATCTCCATCCCTGCCTGCAGCACGATAAATTTACTGAAAAACCCGGCCAGCGGAGGAATGCCGGCCAGGCTCAGGGCCGCCAGCAAAAAGAGAATGCTCAGGGGTATGGAGTGGGATTGCAGACCCCCCACCGCTTTGAGATGGGTCGTACCGGTTGCTGCCTGCACAACGCCGGCAATCAAGAAAAGAGAGGACTTCGCCAATACGTAGGGCACCATATAAAAGAGGGCGCCGGCCAATGCCTGCGGCGTCAACAGGCCGATGCCCAGAATGAGATAGCCGATCTGACTGATGATGTGGTAGGACAAAATCCGCTTCATGTCCATCTGGGACAGCGCCCCAAAAACGCCCAGGAGCATGGTCACGGCAGCCAGAATCAGCAGCAGTTCGTGGGTCAGGGCCGGGTTGTGACGGAAGATCAACGTAAAGGTGCGGAAGATGGCATACACGCCGACCTTGGTCAGAATCCCACCAAAGAATGCGCTCAATCCCGCCGAGGGCTGGAAATACGGGCCGGGCAGCCAGAAATAGAGCGGAAAGATGGCCGCCTTGGTGCCAAACACAAACAAGAAGACCAGGGCCAGGATAGTCAGCGTCGGGTCCAACTCCCCGGATGTTGTCTGAATCTTATAGGCCAGGTCCGCCATATTGAGGGTACCCATCGTCCGATACAGCACCGACAGACTGATCAGAAAAAAGGTCGAGGCGATCAGGTTGATAACCACGTATTTGACCGTCTCTCGCAGTTGGCCGGGTTGTGAGCCCAGGGCCAGGAGCGCAAACGAGGCGATCAGCAGGATTTCAAAAAAGACGAACAGGTTGAACAAATCTCCAGTGAGAAAGGAGCCGTTCACGCCCATAATGAGGATAAAGAAGAGCGGATAATAAAAATGTTCCTGGTGCTCCTGTTCAACCGTGCGCAGCGAGAAGACCACCACCGCAACCCCAATCGTCATGGTCAGGACGACCATGGTCATACTCAGGACATCGGCAACCAGGATAATGCCGTAGGGCGCGGCCCAGTTGCCCATCCGCAGCACAACAATCCCCTGCTGGCCCTCTTGCAGCAGAGAGATCAGGCCCACGACGGACAGCCCCCACAGCCCCAGGCTGACAGTGAGGCTCACCCCGCGCTGAAAGAGGTCCCATTTATGAAAGGCAGCTAAAAGCGCTGCCGCGACAACCGGCCCGATAATAAACAGGACGAACAGGTCTGGTGGCATCATATCTTTTTGCGGGGAAGGTTCCCCCCGAGCCCCCTCACTCTTCTCCTCCCGCCAGTTCGTCCACTGCGTCCGAGCCGTACACCTGTCTGACCCGAAAGGCCAAGACCGTGGCAAAGGCCGTCATACCAAAGCTGATCACAATCGCGGTTAAGATGAGGGCCTGGGGGAGTGGGTCAACGTACCCCCCCCATACCCCCCCTTGGTCAGGGGTGGGGGGGGGGAGCAGAGG
>JAJDZM010000059.1 GCA_022824615.1 Candidatus Binatia bacterium
ACCCGGTCGCCTACCGTTTCCGTTTTGCGGAAATACGCCGGGGCGCCGTATTTCCGGGCATGCCCGCGGGAAGCACCGCCCGGCAATTTCGTCACATGAGCGAAGAAGTCCCTCCCTGGCATCTCGTCCTCGTCCCGGAACGGGTATCAAGCCGGTGATGTACACTTGACCGAGCGTACCGTTAATCGTTACGATCAGTCGTGATCAAGAGCTTTGCCGACAAACGTACGGCAGCCATCTTCGTCGGTCTGGCTGTTCGCAACCTGCCCATGAGAGTCCAGCGGCATGCGCGGACGAAGCTTCTGATGATCGAGGCAGCTACCCGATTGGGTGACCTGCGCATACCGCCTGGCAATCGGCTGGAAGCCTTGAAAAGAGAGCGCCAGGGGCAATACAGTATTCGCATCAACAAACAGTGGCGCGTTTGTTTCGTTTGGCGAAACGGTGAAGCTTGGCATGTCGAGATCGTTGATTACCATTGAGGAGGCGAAGTGACCATGTCCATTCAGCGGAAGAACATCGACCGGCGACAGATTGATTTCTCGGACGTGACATCAGGACGGCGACTACCGCCGATGCATCCCGGCGAGATACTACGTGATGAATTTCTGACACCAATGGATCTCAGCGTGTATCGGCTTGCTAAGGCGCTCAAGGTTGCACGCCCGCGGTTGAACGATATCGTGATCGGACGCCGCGCCATCACAACCGACACCGCGCTACGCCTCGGGCGCTATTTCAGGACGACACCGGAGTTCTGGCTTAATCTGCAGACCCGCTATGATCTTGACGTCGCCGAACGCACGGTTCGCCGTAGAATCGAACGAGAAATTCAGCCGCATGCCGCATGACTCTCATGGCGCTGAAGATGGAGCGGGAAAGGCGCTTGCGACGCCCTGTATTCACAAGGATTTTAGAGGTTTTTCTCGCGTTTTTCCCACACTGTATCACCCTACCACACATCTACGTCAGATAAGGAGGTAGGAAACGACGATCGTTGTTCCCTGCAAGCCTAGCCCTTCCAGTGGACAACCGTGAGGACCCGCTGTTCGACTTTTGCTCACGTGCAAAGGAGCCGACACCATTCCACGCGGCCAAGGGTTGCGACTCTCAAGCAGACTTGGCGGGGTAGATCTTACTCACAACCATCCGTGAGGCGTGAGGCCGGACTGCCTCGGATGTGATCTGCTGGGTCTTTCTTGCCGCGCCTTGCGACCGCTGCCCGGGAATGAGTCGGGATACTCGACCGGCAAATACCACCTGCAAGTGTGGCGCTATTTGCCGAGCCATTGCCCGATTAGATTCCCGATCAAGTTGGCTGCATGTGTCGTAGAGGACAGATAAGGCAGTGCCGATACCCCATCTCGGCTTGACGCACCACAATCCCAATCGGCTCATCCGTGTCACACGTCCTTCTCATGGCACAATCCCCCCTCCTTTCGGGCCCATTGTGCCGGAACCATCACCTCCAGGCCGGATCCATTGTCGGGGCGCAGACCAGCATTGAGTTATTGCGCGGCCCACAAGACTATTGAGGCGACTGTTGCAGGTGTCGCCGCCGCCGTTTCCACCGGCGCAGACTCGATTCCCAAATCGAGGCAGGCAAGCAGCTCAGCCCCAGCGGATCTGCGGCCGGTGCGGTTCCCGTGGATCGCCAGATCCGACGGGAACGAGTCCGGCACCACCGGCCCTGGACGGTGTGCCGGGCGACCGGAAAACCAACGGCTTGGCCCCCAGGCCGAGCCGAAGAGAGGCGGCGCCCCAGCGACGCCTCTCTGCTTGGTTTGCTGCGCTGTCGCGGCGCACGGGAGTGAGCCGTGACCAACCCCTGGGACCAAGCCGCGTCCAGCGGCGGGAGGGTGGGCGAATGCACAGCCTCTCCAGGGGTTGGTCGCGGCTTGCGACCCCTCGCAACAGCCGGGACAGCGTAGCGGGGTGAATGGCCCACATCCTCCCGCGTCCAGCGGGGGGCGTGGCGCCAGAGGGGGCACCCCTAGGCGGGGCCTGGCGCTCCCAGGCCCGCCGGTGAATTTGCGAAAAAGCCGCGTCCAGCGGCGCGTTTCGCAAAGAGGCGCAGCCTCCGCCGGGCGGCGGCGCTCCCGGCGCCCGGCTATGACAGGCCGTGGACAGTTCACCACACGGTCGATCGGACCGACCGACAATCTAGCCGGTCAATTCACCACTGAATCCACCCTGTACAGGCAACAGGGGTCAAGTCAGGGGTAGAATGGGCGGTCCACGGCCCCTCATACAGGGCGAGAAAAAGGACGGAGCAGCGAAGATTTCAGGTGAACCGGCACCGTCACGGCGTCCCGCACGGCGGCAGCGGGTTGACGACATGGACCAACCAGTTTTTCTAGAGAAACTGCGCGGCATGGGTGGTCAGCCGGAGGAGGGCGAGACCAGGAATGGGAGGAACAGGTGCGCGTCGCGTGATGGGCTCACTTGACGAAGGCGGCCCTCCACACCGTAATCGGAGTGGTCCCTCCGGGCGAGTTGGCGGGTGACCGGAAGCCGCTTGAGGATGGTGCCGTGTCCGAGGCCCGAGACGTATGCCTGGAGTCAGGGTGGGATCGACGGCAAAACGGGCATGAGCGACCGGAAGGCGGGCTTGCAGGAGAACCCCCTCCTCATTGTCGTCGGCATAACCCGAGCAGCCAGACGGCCCTCCCCGGGCCGGCTGTGACGCGAGGGGCGCGGAAGGTGTGCCCCATGACGCGAAAGACCGTTCCTTCTCTTGCCGCGTGGGTTCCACAGCGGCCTGTCACGGCTTGAGAGGTCTTTCGTCGTGCACGAGGGAGACGCGGTCTCGCCAGCCACACGTAATGCGACGAGCTTATCGCGCAGTCGGCCTTCTTTCCTGATCCAGACTGCTGCCCGCTGTGGTCCTTCGAGAGAGTCCCGCCTTTGTGTGAGATCCTGAGAACATAAAGCTGGTCGTCTCGTCATGGTTCCTCCTCATTTACGGCAATGATGCCGCTCGTGAGCAGAAATTTCGCTGATCCCTCTTGTTCAGATTTCCCAAGCCACCTCTTTCTACGCTTCTAATAAAATCTCCGCCTGTCATAGTATATCGCACATAAATGTACGAGGCAATGCCCGATTCATGATCTGTCTCTGTGGGAGCACGTCACACTCAAAATTCTATAACCACTGTTGAGAACAGCGATTCCTAGTGAACTTCATTTGCCTGTATCAGGAATACGAATCCAAGGATCGCCTATGGATCCTTCTCTCTTTTTACTCACATACTGATAATCGACAAAATGCCCTGCACAATCTGTGGAAATAGGGCATCTGGCGAAGTGGTTATGCCAAAGACGTGCTATGTATTGATCACGTTCAGGCTGTAAGAATGTCAAAACCGCAGAGATCGATCTATTGTGTTCTTTCGTCAGAGTTTCTTTTCCCGCAGATTTTTGGCCTACGATATGTGGTGAATATTCGGGGTCGCTTGGAACTGACATAATAACAGCGTCCTGACCAAACATTGCCACGTGCATGCCCATTGGGAGCCAAGTTAGTCCTTTACCTGTATAATCGATAATGCAAACAATACTTGGAATTCCTCGATTCGAGTAGCGATGTAGCTGTCCATTAGCTTTCGAGAGTTGTCTTCTGATTCGGGGAATATCTTCCTTTAAGACATCGTGCAATCCGCCACGACGATCATTTTCCGACTCTTCGATAGCTTTGACTTCGACGACTAGAGATTTGCCATCAATTGAAAGTTTGAAATCCGGTCGTCGGATTCCTGGCTTTCGACTCTCACTAATGCGCCGGGGGAGAATGTTTCGCTCCTTGCAGCGATCATAGAAGAATTCGCAAGCCCTGTGGTCAAACTCAGTCATGCAGCGTTGGCTTCCACCTCTTATTTTCGGCTTTTTAAAGCGTGACGTCCATTCTACTACGTTTGATGGCAAGCAAAACCTATTTCTCCCATCGTGAAGAAGACTGAGGTCTCTGCGTACGTTAGAATTTCTTGATATGTGCTCAAGAAATTCCGTAGAAATTCTACCTTTCAGCCCAAGGTGAATATTTACAAGGATAACGGCTTACCCATCTTTAAGAAATGCTTCAACATGCTTAAACTGATACCCAAGTATATAAAATCACTGCCCTCTCTCTATTGACGATTGACTCCATTTTTTCCCTTTGGTACTTTTCCTTTATCCATCCACTGAGGCTGCCCGTTGTCGGGTCGCCTGTGAAATACAAGAACTGTCTCGGTTAGCCTGGGTCGCTCCCAGTCGGAACCGAGGACATACCAACCAGTAAATACGCAGGGATTCCTGTATCGCCTCAGTGGATGGGCCGGCCCGGCCTTATGCGGTCCTGGCAATCATCCACCATCTTTCATACTATAAGGAGTCTTATCATGAAGCACTTTTACGTCGGAGCAATGACGCTCAGCATCGGACTCTTACTCAGTGCCTGTGGCGGAGGGGGGAGTGGTGGCCGAAGTGGACCACCGGGGATGGATACCACGAGGCCCGTACCCGCCACCCAGCCGACCGCGGCCCAGGTCATTGACCAGATCGGGGACATTGGACGAAACGCTGATCGCCTCACCATGACCGCGTTACACGTCTGGTATCGACAAGGCGGCACTACGTTCGGGCATGATTGTTTTGCTGCCGCCCGGTGCGAACCCGCCACGGATGAATTTGGCCTCATCTTTACACCAGAAAACCTGAGTGCGATTCCGCGTAATGCCACGATCCGCAATCGAGACAGCCGCCACGGGGTGCCTGCCGGCAGCGGAATATTCCGGCACGTCCTCAACGGTGCTGCAATTTGGGAGCCTGACGCGGCCTAGCTCTGTCGATTACCGCACGCTGGGCAGCTGGATGGACTACAGCTTTTTCACCGTCAATCAGTGGACCTTTGAGGGAACCAACTGGCAAATCTGGAATGGAGCCTCAACTGGCATGGCATCAGGTTCAAATCCGGTTTCTGGTTCGGCGACCTGGACCGGGGCCATGGTCGGCCGTACGCGGGGGCCGGGTTATCATGAACCCGGCGAACTGGTGACCGGCGATTCACAACTCACCTTTGACTTTGCCGGGAACGATTTGGATGTCGCGCTGACAGGCATTCGCTCGGATGGAGGCACAACCTATGCTGATCTGACCTGGGAAAATGTGCCTGTTACCAATGAATTCGGGGCACTCGGAAGTGTCAATGTGCCAACAGTTGAGGGAGAGCCAACACCACGAAGAGTCACCGATATTTCCGGCACGTTCTATGGCCCGAATTATGAAGAAGTCGGCGGGGTCTTTGAACGTGACCAGATGATCGGCGCGTTTGGAGCGACACGGCAGTAGCACGAAACTTTTCCCCCTCCGAAGTGTCCCGGAGGGGGACTTCTTTAGTAGCCCCAGTGTGTTATCAGAATGGTTGTCCGTTATCGTAGGGGAGCATATTAACAGTCACTTGTGGTGCTTGTACCATGTACATCAGCAACAAGGAAACGAACAGCGCCCACGGTTCTTTTGCTGGGTATAATGCAATAACGTTGCAGTTTTTGTTGGGCAGAAGATCTATTGATCCCCCTTGAGGAATACCGCCAATAGGCGGTTTTGTCGTATTGAGTAAAAAATTTCCATCTAGAGAGCATATGGTATCAACACGATTGTTATATGTCAGATCCCTTTCTTTCACGATTTCTACAGATCTATCACGAAGACTCTCGACATTCATGCTTTCGACAGCGATGCAAAAGAAAATAGACTGCCAATTTTTGTCCGGCTTTCCAAAAAGAGAGAATACTGGCTGTATCGGATTGTCTTGTTCGAAATAAGCCTTTCTGATCAAGGATTTGTAGCTTGAGCATTTTTCAAAAGTATCTCTGAGCGTATTCGAATCAAGTTTTGTTTTGATCTCCCCGGCAGCATAGGTTGTTTCTACTGGAAACATCTGAGCACCATCGCTTGAAAAAATACGTGGCGTGTTCAACTTGTCGTACAAAATAATATCCATTTGTTTCGAGGCACGACCATCTGCATCTACGACAAAACCGTCTGCTACAGCAACTTTCTCAGGCAAAACTTTTTGCAACTCGGATCGGATCAACTTCTCAATAAGCGTTCCCGTCTCGCCTGCATGTGGTATTGAAGACCGAATTTGTTCAATCCCCGCCTTCAGGCTCGCTTGGGCTGCTGATAAAACGTTGCGGTAAGGTTTTTTGTCCATCTATTGTCTCTTCTCTTAGGAGATCTTTCAGAACAAGGTGCAAGGGTAGGGTGTCCAAACGGAACCTGGCATCAACTGCTGTCAAATCATTCGGCTATGCAGCATGTGCGGCAATCACCAGCCGCTTGCCGAAGATCTTGAGCGCTGCTTCTATCTGGCCAATGTGTGAACGGTGATCGAGATCAAGCAGCCGCCGGACGGTTCCTTCCATGACCCCAAGTTGTCGGGCCAGCGCCACATTGCTGACACCTTGCTCGCGCATCGCTTGGTAAAGGGCAAGTTTGGCAGCCACCAACGCCGGAAGTATGACGACAGGATATCCGCGAGCCGGTGACGGATGCGGAATGTTACGCCGTTCGTTGACGTATCCACCGAGAGCGGCAATAAGACAATCTTCTGCCTCAGCCAGTGCCTCCCGCTCGGTAGTACCTTCTGTCAATGCCTCAGGAACATCAGGAAACGATACGAATAGCGTGCCTTCTACTTGTGGGGCCAAATTGACCGGATACGCCAATTGCATTGACTTTGCCATATTCTGTATCTCCTTTTAGTTCTCAGAGATCCTTAAAGGACAAGCCAAGTTGTGCGAGCATTGAAGCAAGGAGTCCCTTCCCAATTTCTTTTTGGCGGGCTTTGACTGTTGTAAAACGATCTCCATAGTAAAGACGTCCGTGGCTTCCTTTGCCTTTCCGGGATTCGAAACGTACATGGATGCCACGCTTACGACCGAGTTTTTCCACGCGTCTAATAAAATCTCCACCTGTCATAGTATATCGCACATAATTGTACGAGACAATGCCAGATTCATGGTGTGTCTCTGTAGGTGTGTCCCACTGTGCCTTGAAGTGCAAGGGCGTCAGGTTCTCGAGAGACTGGTGAGGCCGAACGAGGCGCCTCGCCGAATACCGCCGTGCAGTTCACGGACTGACCGCTGTGTCGTTCGGCTCAAGGGCATGGTCCGTGAGCCGACTGAGCATCCGCTTCGATGGTCTGCCACTTTTGTACTCGCCGCCGTCGATCCATGATGGCGAGCGAAGCCACCGGGTTGTTTCCTCCGCGATCTTGACCAGTTTGTCGTGCTCGACCAGATACCAGCAGCCAGCCGCCGGA
>JAJDZM010000280.1 GCA_022824615.1 Candidatus Binatia bacterium
CTCATACACGTTGGCCTCAAAAATTACGCAGCGGGACGGGCGGGGGACTTTGCCGTTGAAGGATTAAGCAGCCATCTGAGCGAGCTTGGTTTTCATATTGGCCGGCTCAAAACCGGCACCTGTCCGCGCTTGGACAAGCGAACCATCAATTATGACATTTTGGAACCGCAGTATGGAGATACCCCTCCACCTGCCTTATCCTTTTCAACGGAGGCGATCACCCAGGAGCAATTGCCGTGTCATATGACATATACGAATGAGAAAACGCACCAGATTATTGCCGCAGGACTTGATCGCTCACCCCTGTATTCCGGTGTGATTGAAGGCAGAGGGCCGCGTTATTGTCCCTCGATTGAGGATAAAGTCATTCGTTTTCAGGAGAAGCCGCGGCACCAGATTTTTCTCGAACCGGAAGGGCGGGACACCGTCGAAGTCTATCCAAACGGCCTTTCTACAAGTCTGCCACTGGATGTGCAGCTCGCCATGGTCCGTTCAATACCAGGGTTGGAGGATGCAGAGATCATGCGCCCCGGCTATGCCATTGAATATGACTATGCCGACCCGACCCAACTCACGCAGACTTTGGAAACCAAGCTGATATCGGGCCTCTACTTCGCCGGTCAGATTAACGGAACAACGGGCTATGAGGAAGCGGCGGCACAGGGAATAATGGCCGGAATCAACGCGACAATGAAGGTTCGCGGCGAAACCCCACTCATTTTTTCCCGAGATCAGGCCTATATCGGCGTTCTCCTAGACGATTTGGTCACGAAAGGAGTAGGAGGAGAGCCCTACCGGATGTTTACTTCTCGTGCTGAGCATCGGCTGTTACTCAGGGAAGACAATGCAGACGTGAGGCTGAGCGAATTCGGACGGAGAATCGGGCTCATAGATGAAAGATCGGCAGAGCGGACGCTGAGAAAAAAAGAAGAAATTGTCCAGGAGGTTCAACGTCTGGAGGAGGCTATACTGACCCCAAACGAGGCAGTGAATACCCAATTATCGGCTTTAGGTACGACAGAGATCAAAACGCCGACATCACTCGCGAAATTACTTCGTCGCCCTGAGCTGTCCTTCGGAGATGTCCAGTCCATCAGTCCGTCGCCCACCCCCCTCTCCACGGGAGTTGGAGCCGAGGTGGAGATAGAGGTCAAGTATTCCGGCTACATACGCCGTCAGGAAGAAGGGGTAAACCGGGTCCGACATATGGAAGAGGCTCTTATTCCCAGTGGGATTGATTACACGGATGTTCAGGGTCTCTCAAACGAAGTCAAAGAAAAACTCCTGACCTTGCGCCCCCGCTCGCTGGGTCAAGCGTCGCGTATCCCAGGGGTAACGCCCGCGGCCGTGTCGTTATTGGCCATTCACCTGAAACGCACGGGAGCCGCTTAGTTAAAATGGACGGGAAATCCCTTTGCCTTCTTGAGCAGGGCGCACTATCATTGGTCCAGCCTCTCTCCTCGCGCGATATCCGTATCTTTTCCCTTTACATACAAGAGTTGCAACGCTGGGCAAAAGTTTTCAACCTCGTCTCGCAGTGGGATGAGGCTACGATAATACGTACCCATATTCTCGATTCACTCGCGATCTCCCCTTTCCTTCCAGCCCATGGAGACCTACTTGACCTTGGTAGTGGAGCCGGGCTGCCGGGGCTGATTCTCGCCATTATGCAACCCAAAAGACGTGTCACATTAGTTGAAGTCCGTAGAAAACGTGCAAATTTCCTCAGACACGTTGTCAGAGAGGCAAAACTAGAAAATGTTGAAGTGTCTGAAAGGAGAGCGGAAAATTTAGCCGATGAAGCCGCGTTTCAAAGAAATTTTCGGATTGTCATATCAAGGGCGACGTGGAATATAACCCGCTTCTTACAAATAGCGCGTCCCTTTGTCGCGGAAGATGGTTTTGCTGTTGCCATGAAAGGGCCAAAAGCCCCAAAAGAGATCGAGAAAATAGCAGATCATATATTTCAACTCGGATTCCTCCCTCGCTCCACACATATCTACTCAACTTCCTTCGACACAGGAGAGCGGAGCGTGATACTCTTTGCCAAGTCGAGTTTCACGTGATACATGACGGTGAAACAACACCTCCCCACACAGACACTAAGGAGGTTTCACGTGATACATGACGGTGAAACAACATCGGATAACCTTTCTCCTGACTCATTTCATCAGTCGGAAGAATACGACAAGTTCATCTCCGGCGTTATACTGGGTTTGCTCATAGGAGAGGGGCATTTTGGCGGAGATGGCAGACAGCCTCAGGTAACCCTCCGTATGCATGTTCGGCACGAGCGTCTATTTCGTTGGCTTATGGAAAAATTTCCAGGAGGGAAGTTATACGGTCCGTACAACCATGGAGGGAGGCATTATTTCCAGTGGATGTTCCGCGGAAAAAGCTTAAAAAATTGGTTGATTCCTTTGCTCGACTCCCTCCCTTTTGCCGAAATTGACGCGCATGCCTATAGTAGATACACGCAGATGAAAGAGAAATATAACCTCTAGCAAGAGGAGATAAGCGTTTTTTTCCTATCATTGGTGTGATAGGGAGGTTGTGGTGGTACGAACCATTTGTATAGCGAATCGGAAGGGTGGGGTGGGGAAGACCACGACGGCTATCAACCTTGCGGCCGCCATCGGCATATCTGGAGCAAAAACCCTCCTTATCGACTGTGACCCTCAGGGGAATGCCTCCAGTGGTGTAGGCGCTCGTCCTGACGGGAATACGGCGACCGTTTATCAGCTCCTCCTCGGGGAGTGTACGCTCCAGGACGCGGTTCAAGAGACAGCCATTGAAAAACTTGACGTTCTTCCCGCCAATCATGACCTGATAGGAGCGGAAGTTGAACTCCTCAACATCGAAGACAGAGAATATCGCCTGCGGACTCTTATTCGGCAATATGGCTCTGCCTATCGCTATATTTTTCTCGATTGTCCACCCTCGCTCGGCCTCCTCACCGTGAATGCTCTGACTGCGGCAGATAGCGTCCTCATCCCCCTCCAGTGTGAGTACTACGCCCTTGAAGGGCTGCGGTCACTGATAGAAACACTCGACATCATTCGTGAGAGGCTCAATCCGGACCTTGCCATTGAAGGCCTGTTGCTGACGATGTTCGACGCGCGCAATCGGCTCTGCCACCAAGTCGCCGAAGAAATCCGGGAATTCTTTCCGCAATACGTTTTCGAATCTATTATTCCCCGCAATGTCCGGTTAAGTGAGAGTCCCAGCCACGGTCTGCCTGTTCTCTTGTACGATCCCTCGTGCCGTGGGGCGAAGAGTTATATGGACCTTGCTCAGGAGATGCTCAGGCGAGAACCCGAAGAGTGGATTCATGCAGAGAGCGATTTCGGCCCCACAACAACGATTGCAGCAACACCAGATACTCACACAGCAATGAGCGTTCGCTCACTGGCAGAGGAAGAGGTGGTGAAGGATGAGTGACGTTGCCGTACACGTAAAAAGGCGCTCCCTTGGCAGGGGTTTGAGTGCACTGATTCCCAAGGGGACATCACTCGATACTCCGGCTGAGCGTCAGGTTCCCATTTCCGAAATCCAACCGAACCCCAGACAGCCGCGGCGCTATTTTAATGAAGCGAAGATTGCGGAACTCTCGGAATCCATCCGCAACCAGGGTATTTTGCAACCGCTGGTGGTCAGAAAAATCCCCCAGGGATACGAGTTAATCCTTGGGGAGAGGCGGTTCCGTGCAGCACAGCGTGCCCAGCTTGAGCGCGTTCCAGTGATCGTTAAGGAGGTCAGCGACGCAGAAAGTCTCGAAATGGCGCTGGTCGAAAATATCCAACGCGAGGAACTCACCCCCATAGAAGAAGCCCTTGCCTACCGACAGCTTATGGAAGAATTTCATCTCACTCAAGAGCAGGTTGCGCAGCGCGTTGGTAAAAGCCGCCCTGTCGTGACCAATCTTCTGCGCGTTTTGAATCTCCCTGAGGACATAAAAGAGAATGTTGACAAAGGGACTCTCACAGTGGGCCATGCGCGTGCCCTGCTCGCGTTGAATATGCCAGAACAGCAACTGGAGATGGCCCGGCGCATTATGGCAGATGGTCTTTCCGTACGCGCTACAGAAACCCTGGTCTCACAGGCCAATATCATCGAGGGGCCACCGGTTGAGTCTTCTGCTCCGGAAAAACCGACGCTTATCCAAAGGACGGATGTCTATCTGAAGGCAGTTGAAGAAGACCTGACCCGCACCCTGGGAACCAAGGTAAGACTCGCTTCTCGGAAAAAGGGGGGAAAGATAGAAATCGAATATTATTCCAATGAGGAACTAGAGGGGCTTGTACAGCGCTTAAAAGGATGAAAAGAAAAGGAGCGCTAAAGAAAGAGCAGCTTGGAGAAGAAGTATTCCTACTTGCTCCTTTATATTGTGTTTGATCCAGTTTTGACTTTGCATTGCTATCGATAGGAGACCTTTTTTCGGTGCTTTCTTTCCCACCAGACTGGACTTTTATAGCCCAAATCATTCTTTTTCTTATTGTTTGGGTCTGCTTACGCCGTTTTCTGTTCGAGCCCAACCTTGCGGTGCTCAAGACACGAGCACAGCGAACGGAGGGGGCAATGCGAGAAGCAGTGACAGTCAAGGCAGAAGCCGAGGCTATGGACGAACAGTATCAAACCCGACTCGCCACCTCCCGGGCGGAAGCACGGCAACGTGTCGACGCTATCTATAAAGACGCGGAAGACCAAGCGCGCTCAGTGGTTGAGGCAGCACAGAAAGAAGCCGAACAATCCATGGCCAACGTCCGAGCCAGCCTCTCTGAGGATATTCGGCGTACCCGCCAAGTCCTTGAAGCGCAGGTTGGTCAATTTGCCGATGAAATAAGCGAAAAACTCCTGGAAAGACCTCTCTCCTAGTATGGTACAACGTATACTCCCCCGCCTAGGTTTCACCCTCAGCAGCCTCTTTCTCTCTCTTTCCTGTTCCGACCTGTCGTGGGCCGCAAGTGACGCGCATGGGGGTGGCTCTTCTCTCCTCACCTTAGGCTTTTTCGCCATTAATTTTCTTATTTTTGCCCTTGTCATCCGGAGATTCACCCGAGACCTTATTCGACGCAAGCTCAAGGAGCGCCACCAGACAGTCGTTCAAGCGCTTGAGGAAGCAAAAAAGGCCAAGGAGGAAGCCGATAGACTGCGTCAGGAGTATGATACCAGGCTGGCCAACCTCGCCGCCGAGGAAGAACAGTTACGGAGCCAAGCCGTTGAGGCAGCCGAACGCGAGCGCCAGCGCCTGATGAAAGAAGCCCAACAGATGGCAGAAAGGGCGAAGACCGAGGCGCAACTGATCGCCCAACGTGAAATTGAGGAGGCACGGCGGACCCTTCGGCAAGAAGTTGCAACACAGGCGGTAGCGATTGCGACCGAACTGATCCAAAAAAACGTGACGAGAAGTGATAACCGCCGACTCGTGGAACAACTGGTTCAAAGAGTAAACGTGTCCTCCAAAGAGCCTGTGAATGCTGGACACGTTTACTCTTTCAAGAGGTAAGAAGTGCCGAGAACACAGGCAGCTAGACGATATGCCAAAGCCCTCCTGAGTCTCGCCCAAGAGCAAGGAGCGGGAGAAACGATCGGAACTCAGCTCGGTCAGATCGCCGAGTTCTTTACTGACCCAGAGTTAGCGAAAATACTCGCGCTCCCGGCGCTTCCGGCCAGCGTACGCCAAGATATCGTGGCCCAGTTGATAGCCCAAGGCTCTCCACATGAAATTGTCGAAAAATTCCTGCGCGTCCTTGCCGACAATGACCGACTCCTGGATATCAGCGCGATTAACGCGGCCTACCAACAACTACTTGATACCGCGCTTGGACGGGTGCGCGCGCAGGTTCGCTCGGCGGTCGAACTGGAAGAAGAGGAAAAGCTGCTTATTGCGAATACGTTCAGCCAACTCACGCACAAGACGGTCGAGCCCAGCTTTGAGACAGACGCGACCCTCTTAGGTGGTGTCGTCGTTGAGGTGGAAGGGCGGGTGTATGATGCCAGCCTCAAAACACAGCTTGCCCGGCTCGGCGATCAATTAGCACGACAGATATAAGTATTTGAAATTAAAGGATAATATTTATAAAGTAGTATCGTGAGAGGGACGAATGGAACTACGCGCCGCTGAGATCAGCGAAATCATCAAGCAACAGATCCAAGGCTACGACCAACAGGTTGAGCAACGCGAGACAGGCACCGTACTCTCAGCCGGAGATGGGATTGCTCGCATTCATGGTCTCGACCGGGTCGCCTCGGGAGAACTGCTCCAGTTTCCGGGTGACCTGTATGGTCTGGCGTTGAACCTAGAAGAGGACAATGTCGGTGCTGCCGTCTTTGGTGAGGTTCAGTCTATTAAAGAAGGCGACGAGGTCCGCCGCACCGGACGTATTGCCGAGGTTCCTGTTGGCGATGCCATGCGGGGTCGCGTGGTCAACTCCTTGGGCCAACCGCTTGACGGCAAAGGTCCTATTTCCACAACGGAAACGCGTCGAATCGAAGTCAAAGCGCCGGGTATCGTCCTGCGTCAGCCGGTCACCGAACCGTTACAAACCGGGATCAAGGCGATTGATTCCATGATCCCGATTGGTCGTGGACAACGGGAGCTGATTATTGGCGACCGCCAAACCGGGAAAACCGCTATTATTATTGATACGATTATCAATCAGAAAGGTGGCGATGTTTCCTGTATCTATGTCGCCATTGGCCAGAAGCAATCAACCATTGCCCAGGTCGTGGAGCGCTTGACCCGGGCTGGGGCCATGGATTATACGACCATTGTTGTCGCGTCTGCCTCTGATGCAGCGCCGCTGCAATTCATTGCGCCCTACTCCGGGACTGCCATTGGCGAATACTTCCGCGATAATGGGCAGCACGCCTTAGTGGTCTATGACGATCTGTCAAAGCACGCAGTTGCCTATCGCCAGCTCTCCCTCCTATTGCGTCGCCCGCCCGGCCGAGAAGCCTTTCCCGGCGACGTATTCTATCTCCATTCACGCTTGTTGGAACGTGCCGCAAAAATGAGCGATGACCAGGGCGGCGGATCGTTGACCGCCCTTCCGGTGATTGAAACCCAGGCAGGCGACGTCTCTGCCTATATTCCGACCAACGTCATTTCCATTACTGACGGACAGATATTCTTGGAGTCAGACCTCTTCTTCTCGGGCGTACGACCAGCGGTCAACGTTGGTATCTCCGTCTCCCGAGTGGGTGGCAATGCGCAAATCAAGGCCATGAAACAGGTCGCCGGGTCGTTACGCCTTGACCTGGCGCAGTACCGGGAGATGGCGGCCTTTGCCCAATTCGGGTCTGACCTGGATGTGGCCACGCAACGGATGTTGGCCCGCGGCACGCGTCTGGTTGAGGTCCTCAAGCAGGGACAGTACGAGCCGCTTCCGGTCGAACGCCAAATCGCCATTATCTATGCCGGGACCAATGGCCACCTGGACGATATCTCCGATACGGCGCTTGCCCAGTATGAGCCGGAACTCGCTCGCTTTATCGAGAATTCTCACCCGGACATTTACGCTGATATTCTCGCCAGGGGAGCGCTGGACGATGATCTCACCGGGCGGCTGGACACCGTGATAAAGGAATTCAACCAGAGCTTTTCCGTATAGTTGAACCATGGCGACTCTGAAAGAAATCCGGAAACGCGTCTCGTCCGTCCAGAATATCCAGCAGATCACCAAGGCCATGAAGATGGTCTCAGCGGCGCGGCTGAGACGGGCGCAGGAAGCCGCGCTGGCCGCGCGCCCCTATGCGGAGAAGCTGGAAGCGGTTTTACAGAACCTGGCAGCCCAGGGGGGAGAACTCGCCCACCCCTTTCTCACCGAACGCGCGGAAAATAACACCACACTGATTGTGATGACTTCTGATCGCGGCTTGTGTGGCGGGTTCAATTCTTCTTTAATTCGCGAAGCCGAAGCCTTCATGCGACAGCGTTCCGAACAAAAAGTGAGTCTCATTCTGGTCGGTCGCCGCGCCTATGATCACTTTAAGCGTCGAGACGTCACCATTGCTGAGGAGCATATCAATCTGTACGGGCGGCTTTCCGCGGACTTGGCCCACGATATTGGCCGGCGGGTTGGCGAGCAGTTCCTGAGTGGGGAGACCGACAGCTTTTATGTCCTGTACGCCAAATTTCGTTCGGCTTTAGTTCAGGTCCCGACCCTGGATAAAATTCTTCCCATTGCGTCAACACCGCAGACGGAGGACCAGAGCACCTTGGATTATCTGTACGAACCTGCTCCACAGACCTTATTGGCCAGCCTGCTGGAACGCTATATCGACATGCTGATCTATCGGGCCATGCTGGAATCGGTAGCGAGCGAGCACGGCGCGCGGATGACGGCCATGGATAATGCAACCAATAACGCCGTTGAGATGATTGACCGCCTGACCCTGGACATGAACCGCGCCCGTCAAGCCGGGATTACCCGGGAATTACTAGAGATCGTTGCGACGGGTGAATCGTTGAAAGGATAAGGCGAGCCTAGTCTCGCGTAGGAAACACTGCAGAGAGGATGCATACCGATGAATGTTGGTCAGATTACTCAGGTCATGGGCGCGGTGGTTGACGTGGAGTTCGAGGATAGCGCCCTCCCTCCCATTTATAACGCCCTGCAGGTGACCAATCCTGCGATCAGCGACAAGGAGTGGAATCTGATTCTTGAGGTCGCGCAACACCTTGGAGAAAATACCGTCCGGTGTATTGCGATGGACAGCGCCGAAGGACTCTCACGGGGCCTAGCCGTCCGGGATACCGGCAACGTGATCACCGTTCCGGTTGGTGGAGAGACCTTGGGCCGCATTCTCAATGTGGTCGGCGAGCCGGTTGATGAAGGGGCCTCGCTCGAGCATGTGCAGCGCTCGCCCATTCACCGGGCGGCACCGGCCTTTGTTGACCAGGCTACCGAGGTCAAAATCCTGGAGACCGGCATCAAGGTGGTCGATCTGCTCGCCCCCTACCCATTAGGCGGAAAAGTAGGCTTGTTTGGCGGCGCCGGTGTGGGCAAGACCGTGATCCTCATGGAGCTGATTAACAATATCGCGCAGGAGCATGGCGGGTATTCCGTTTTCGGGGGAGTCGGCGAGCGGACGCGCGAGGGCAACGACCTGTGGCTGGAAATGAAGGAATCCGGCGTCATCGATAAAACCACCCTGGTCTACGGTCAGATGAATGAGCCTCCGGGCGCCCGGGCCCGTGTCGGGCTCTCGGCCCTCACCATGGCAGAGTATTTCCGGGACGAGGAAAACCGGGACGTCTTGCTCTTTATTGATAATATTTTCCGTTTCGTACAGGCAAACTCCGAGGTGTCCACGCTGCTGGGGCGTATCCCCTCCGCGGTGGGATACCAGCCCACCCTGTCGACCGATGTAGGTGATTTACAGGAGCGCATCACCTCGACCAAGAATGGCTCGATTACCTCCGTCCAGGCCATTTATGTCCCGGCAGATGATTTGACCGACCCGGCCCCCGCCACCACCTTTGCCCACCTGGATGCCACAACCGTGCTCTCCCGCCAAATTGCCGAGCTGGGTATTTATCCCGCGGTGGACCCGCTTGACTCAACCTCACGTATGCTCGACCCCAACGTGATCGGCGAAGAGCATTACGCAGTTGCCCGTCAGGTCCAGGAAATCCTACAGCGCTATAAAGACTTACAGGACATTATTGCCATTCTGGGTATCGACGAGCTGTCCGAAGAAGACAAGCTCACGGTCGCCAGAGCCCGTAAAGTACAGCGCTTCCTGTCCCAGCCTTTCCACGTTGCCGAGCAGTTCACCAATTTCCCCGGCAAATACGTGCAGGTCAAAGACACGGTACGCAGCTTTAAGGAACTGGTCGAAGGTCAGCACGACGACCTGCCCGAGCAGGCATTCTATATGGTTGGCACGATTGAAGAAGCGACAGAAAAGGCCAAGACTTTGGCTGAATAAGTAAGACGAGCATTATGGCCGATATCCTGCGTCTACGTTTAGTTACCCCAGAGCGGCTCCTGCTTGACGAGGAGGTCGATGAAGTCACCGCTCCTGGCACAGTAGGGGAGTTTGGCGTGTTTCCCGACCACGCCACGTTTCTGTCTTCGCTCCAGCCTGGGCGTTTATCCTATAAACAAAACGGACAAGCTCGATCATTGGCGGTGAATGACGGCTTCGCCGAGGTGGTGGACAACCTGATGACCGTCCTGTGTACGGAAGCCGCATACGCCAACGAAATTGACGCGGCCCAAGCCCAAGAGGCGGTGCGCGAGGCAGAAGCCGCCCTCGGTAATCTTTCGCCAACCGACACCGGCTTTGAGGACGCCCAAAATACGCTCCGCCTTGCTCAGGTCCGCTTGGACGTTGCGTCCAACGGATAAACTGCTCAACTCCTCTCAAACGCCGTACGTTCGACAAGGAGCCGGTCCGTCGGCCCCTTTTTCATTGCGACACACGTGGTAGTATCACCACTGGGTTCCCTCTCCCCTGGAGGGAGAGGGGGTCTCCGGCTGTGGAGGCTTCGCCTCATACGTTTTCCGGTGAATCGATGACAGGCAATACTTTCGGCAGCAGCTTGCGCGTCACAACCTTTGGTGAGAGCCATGGCAGGGCGGTCGGCGTCGTGATCGATGGTTTTCCGGCTGACTTCGAGATCGACGAGGCCGGTATTCATACCGAGTTGCAGCGGCGCCGGCCCGGTCAGTCCAAGCTGGTGACCCAACGTCAAGAAAGAGAACAGTTTGAAATTTTCTCCGGTGTCTATGAAGGCAAAACCACCGGAACACCCATGATGATCATGGTCTTCAACGAAGACACCCGCTCAAGAGACTATGCGGATATCAAAGACCTCTTTCGTCCCGGCCACGCAGACTTTACGTATTTTGCCAAATACGGCCATCGCGACTATCGTGGCGGTGGGAGAGCATCGGCCCGTGAATCGGTTGGCCGCGTAATTGCCGGGGCCCTGGCAAAACAACTCCTGGCGAAATTCGGCATAACCATAGTTGGCGGCGTCGTTCAGGTCGGCCGCGTTCGAGCGCAACACTATGTGTGGGAACAGGTTGAGCGTAACGAGCTGCGCAGCGTTGACCCCGCCACCGTCCCGGCTATGCGCGAGGAAGTCGAACAGGCCCGGAAAGAACGGGACTCGGTTGGCGGAATAATTGAAGTAGTCGCCACCGGTGTTCCTCCCGGTCTGGGCGAGCCGGTCTTTGGTAAACTTGACTCCGCCATTGTGAGCGCCCTCATGTCTCTTCCCGCAGTGAAGGGCGTAGAGATTGGAGCTGGCTTTGCCGCCGCGGCCATGCGGGGCAGCGAGATGAACGACGAGATGGACGCCAGTGGCTTTCGCAGCAACAATCATGGCGGGATTCTGGGCGGTATTTCGTCTGGCGCACCTATTGTGGCCCGCGTCGTGGTGAAACCGACATCTTCGATACCCCGCGAGCAACAGACGCTCGACACGCAGTTGCAGCCACGAACGATTAGTACCAAGGGTAGACACGACCCCTGTGTTGCCATTCGCGGCGTACCGATGGCCGAGGCCATGCTGGCTCTCGTTCTCGGCGACGCCCTGCTCCAGGACCTGGCAACCCGAGGAGCCAGAGAGCCCTACTCTCCGCGGCCCTATCTCAAACTCGGGAAACACCTCGACTGACCCGGCTCTCTTGACTTATGCCTTCAAACAGTAAAATTTCTACTATATGACCCCTGAGATGCTGACCGTGTGCACCGTTGGCGTTGCACTCGCCGGATTGATCCTGACCAGCCACCGAACTTTCATTCAGCGCTTCGAGCGTCTGGAACAGCGCTTCGAGCGTTTGGAACAGCGCTTCGAGCGTTTGGAGGGCAGGCTCGCCGTGGTGGAGCGCGAGCAAGCCCACTTGGCTGGCCTACTGGAAGGGTTGAGAGAAGTTATCAGTGGCCACCGGGCCGCCTACCCCCCCACAAGTTGATTCCAAAGTGATGCGCCCACTTATTCACTTGGCGCTCCATTTCATCGTTCCGGCACTCGTGGCTTTGCGGTGGTACTCGAAGCGTTGGCGGTGGGCCTTCCTGATCATGGTCGGCACGATGGTTGTTGATATTGACCATCTGCTCGCCGACCCTGTTTACGACCCGAACCGCTGCGGGATTGGCTTTCATCCGCTCCACTCCTACCCGGCCATTGCCGTCTATCTGCTCCTGCTCGTGATCCCCGGGGTAAACTGGTTGAGACTGATCGCCCTGGGACTGGTCATTCACATGTTTCTGGATGGGGTGGACTGCCTCTGGATACGACTCGACTCTCCCCCCCTTTTTTAAGGGGAAATCCCGAAGGGCAAGGGGCAAAAAAAGAGAAGGAAGTCCGTATGCAAAAAATTATCGAGATTAAAAATGCAACCGTCTATCGTGGTCAAACCTGCGTGTTTGAGAATTTCTCTCTCGATCTGATCGAGGGCCAAAACACGGTCATCCTTGGTCCCAATGGCGCGGGTAAATCAACCTTGCTCAAACTCCTATCCCGCGATCTCTATCCGGTTGCCCAAGCAGAGAGTTCCGTGCGTCTATATGGGCAGGAGCGCTGGGATGTGTGGGAACTGCGCTCCCGTTTTGGCCTCGTGTCCCACGATTTGCAGCAGCAGTATGTCGGTAATGCCCGGGGGCTGAATATCATTTTATCGGGCTTTTATTCGAGCATAGATATCGCCTGGCATCACAGCTTTAGTGACGACGATAGGGCGCGCGCACAAAAAGTCCTGGACATGCTCGGGATTAACACGCTGCAAGAGAAAACCTATGCGACCATGTCTACGGGAGAGCAGCGACGCTTTCTCCTGGGACGGGCGCTGATTAACGATCCTGAGACCCTGGTCCTGGACGAACCCACCAGCGGACTCGACCTGCAAGCCTGTTTTCAATACATAGAGACTATTCGGCGCTTGATGCAGGCCGGCAAGACGGTGGCTCTGGTGACCCACCACATTCACGAAATCCCGCCAGAAGTCTTACGGGTTGTCCTGTTGAAACAGGGCAAGGTTATCGCGGACGGCGAAAAGAAAGAGATACTCACCAGCCCACGACTCAGTGCCCTGTTTGAAACACCGGTCGAGCTTGTTCAGACCAATGGTTTTTACCAGGCCCTGCCGGGCGCGGCCTGAGGGCCGCTACTGGAGTTGGACCGCAGGTTGTATTTTATAGGTTCGCGCGGCCGTATCATGGAAGAGTGCCACTCGCTCATCGTGTGAGAAGTCCCGGACGATGCGCTTAAACGAATTCCACAGCACGGTGTACGAGCACGACGCCTTATCAACCGGGAAATTGCTCTCAAACATACAGCGCTCTACGCCGAACTGCTCAATACAGAAGAGGTAATACGGGGCAGTTGCCCGAGCAACTTCTTCTGAAGTCGGCGGTTTTTCCCACTTGTGCCAGCCGAATCCGCACATCGGCATGGTGACGCCACCAAGCTTGACCACCACATTCTGACAGCGTGCGAGATCGGCAATGCCCTTTTTCCAGACCTGCATGACCTCGTCCTGTTTGCCCGCATACGGACCAATACCGAGCGGCCCGCCAATATGATCCAGGATGATGGTTGCATCCGGGAACGCCTGGGCCAGATCAACCAGGTCGGCAAGCTGGGTATGATACATCCAGGCGTCAAAACTCAGACCGAGCTTGTGTAAACAGGCAAATCCCTGTCTGAAGGTTGCGTCCAACAAGAGTCCTTCCGGCGGGTGCGTATGCGCATTCCTGATCTTCTCATGCACATGCCAGCTTGAAGCGTGCCGAATCCCACGAAACCGGTTGCGGCTGGCCGCCATATGCGCTTCGAGGACCGGCTCGACCGCCGGACCGAGGGCGAGGTTGGCCAGACTGACAATCCCGGCGGCGACCGCGGTCGGTCCGTAGTTTCCACTGGCACTCTGGGCGGCAATGCCTTGCACAAACTCGGTCTCCCCGACCGGCTTCATCTCTTCGGGACCGTCTTTGCGGTACATGGACACGCACTCGACAAAAACCGTCTGGGTCACCCGATGCCCACCTCCGAGGTCTTGGAGTAACTCTTCCAGCAAGTATCGATTATTGGGATAGTCCCAGAGATGATGATGGGGATCGCAAATAGGGAGGTCCGGGTCAAGCGCTTCTTCCGAGGTCAGCGTGAGCCAAGCTTCATGGTCGGTTGCCATAGTGTCTCCTGTCTATAGGGTCCTCTTATGCGGGACTATGTCTTGAGGCGAAGATTAGCGCTCACTTCTTCCAGCAGCCCGTTCAAGGACTCGACCGTTTCGGGAGCGACCTCTTGGCCGTCTCCCAAGGTAACGGACAGCCTGAATTGCAGCGGCACACCGGCCGCGGCTTTGATAATCTCCGGCAGCACCTCAATCAGGTCCTGCAAATTGGAAGGGTCCAACTCCGCGGAAGAGGTGTAGACTCCTGTCCTCTCCTCTATTTTTTCGCCAGGCCGTGAGCCGGCCGAACCTGCTGGCGTCTCGGGCTGTTTCAATATGACGGCTGAAGCGCCGGCAGCGTCGCACGGCCACGGACCGCTATCAGGTGCGATTTCAATCCAGCTCGCCTTGAGCGCCCCGTCGATTCCGTCACGGAGCACCGTCCACGGCACGGGCTGCCCTGTCTGAGTAGAGAGACCTAGGGACAGCGCCAGGGCGGTCGCCTGTCCGTCTTTCCACGCCTCGGGCAATGCCTCCTGGGTGAAGTCGTTGACCGACAGCGGTAGCATGGGTGCACGTAACATCGCGGCTTGGGTCAACACACCCGGCGGTAGCGGTTCACCCTGAAAACTCGCCGGACCGTTCACAAGCCAGAGCATCCCTTGTTGGACGGCGTCCGTGATTGCCGCCTCCACCTCGGCTTGCGAGCACGCCGGGATGCCGACCATATCCTCATAGCCCTCGCGCTCTACCGTGACCATCCGACCGCCCGAGAAATACGCCACCACATCGGCCACAGTGACAGACTCGCCGGTCCACAGGCCCGGGAGGGCATCGGGAATCAGGATGTTCGGCTGAAGCTCGGAAAGCACGGCTTTCTCGGGGAGGAATAATTCGAGCCCAAAATCCTTGCGAGCGACCTCGTCAATCGGCACGCGCCACCACGTTTTGAGGGACTTGTCGGGACGGGCCAGCGACACGACGAAGAGGCCGTCCTGCACGCCCTGGTTGATGGTGTCGAGAATCTCTTTCTGCCGGAGCATTTTCGGCAGCCTGGGGTTCTCGGCAAATGCGGTCACCAAGTCTTTGACGCGTCGCGACGGCTCGTCCTCGCGCCACAGGTCGTAGGGACCGCCCGGCAGCATGGCCTCGGCGCTGACCGGGGTGTCCTGAATGCGGGTGCGTTTATCCGCCTTCACAGTCGAGAACAACGGCTCCGAGCCAACCGTGAGCCGGAACGCCTGGACCTCGTTCTGCTCATTCACGGTCACAACGATGGACCAGGCCTGACGGATCGCCTCCGGAATCCGTTTTCTCGCCTGCTCTACCGATCCTGCCAGTCTCGCGTCACGCAGGGTATCCTCAGGCTGGTCTGTGAGTTGACTGCGGACTTCCTCCCAGCCGAGGTATTCGCGGACGCGGGTGCGGACCGCCTCAAGGCCGTCGCGCGACGGTGTCACCAGCACGACCGCGTTGCGGTACGCGCGGGGCCGGTCCGATCCGGTCGTTTCGTCAATGAAGCGGCGCGCCGTGGCGCTCGGCTTGCCCGAGTCAGACACGGCCTTCGGACCGAGGACGGCAAAGTGAAAATCACCGTCATTCGCGATGTCGCGCGGGTGCTCGGGCAACGTATGGACACGAGCGCCGGACGGCGTTGCTCCCTGGATCAGACTCTTGGTCTGCTGCACATCGGCCAGCAACTTCTGTTCGACCAGTTCCGCAGTCACCCGGTTTGCACAGGCGTCGTGGTGCATCTGCTTCAGGTTCGGTCGATTGCCGAGACGCCAAGCCTTCGGCAAGGGCTGCGGCTGACCATCGTCCACGGCATTAGTCGCAAATTCGGCTTCATCCAGGAACCAGGACAGCTCCGTCCAACGCCGCAGGCCCTTCTCCAGGTCGATATGGTCCGGGCGGGACACGCCGGCCAATGTAAACAGGTCCGACGTGCTGGCCTTCTGACCAATGGGCTGTGAACTCAGGAATACCGTACATACGGTCTGCTCCACCTCCCGGAACTTCAGCCCAGGCTGCTCGGTCTGGACCGCGCGCGCCTTTGTCAACTCGCCCTCAAAAACCGAGGTCCAGTCATTGCCCGACCCTTCGGTCGTTTCGCGGGTGGCAATGCCGGTCAGCTCACGCGCCGCTTCGGCAATGCCGGAGTCTCCGGGAGCCGGCAGGAACACGTTTGGCCCGATAAGGGCAGAGGTGTCCCACTGCTCGGCGTCACGCAGCGCGATGGCAAAAGTTCTGAGGATGCCGCGCGTGCGCTGAAAGCCGTCGAGTTGCGTCCAGCGGGTATAAAAGATGTCGGTCAAATCGGGATGAAAGGGATAGCTGCGGAGAAATCGTTCCTCCGCGTTGTTGCGGTTTTTTCGGACCGTCTCTTCAAGCGCGGCGATATTGGCCACCGCGGTCGTGACGTGCGGACGAAAAGCTTCGGAGTCAGTAATGGACGCGGTTTCAAAAAATCGCCGGCGCAACACCTCGGCCACATCCTCCTTCTGCACCGGCTGCACGCCTTCCTCACGCTGGCGGTTGAAGATCTCGAATATCTGAGCGCTCAGCTCCTTGCCGAACTGGTCGCTCTTTTCCGGGTCGGAGGCGAGCAGCGAGGCCACCAGGGCGCAGCGGTCAACCTTGGTTGCGGCCTGACACAAGTACTGAAAGAAGTCGATCAGACGCCCGCGCCACTCCTCACCCAGCGCGGCCTTCTCGCGGGCATACATCAGCACTTCGTCAATCAGCACCAGGGTCGAAAGCCCGTCAGCCTGCGGCCGCGACAGCAGGGCGGCAAGCAAGGGCTCTGCCGGCGGCGTTTCGCGCTCCTCAGCCTGGCCGTCGGCATGCAGAGCCCGCAACCCGTCTTCGCCCGCGATCTGGAAGGCAAGCACACTCCACGGATGCTTGAGCCAGCGCAGTTCCCCCTGCGGCCCGCGCACCTGCATGCCCTTTTCCACGTCCAGCTTGTCAAAGCTGAGCGCCACCACGCACGCCTGCGGCAAGGGCACCCCGATATGAGACTTGAAATGCTTGACCGTGGGAATCGAGGGGAGCGCCGACGGATCGTGCACAAGGTGGCGGAGCGTCACCAGCGTATGCGTCTTGCCGCCACCGTAGGTCAACTCAAGCTGCCGGATGGCCTTGGTATTCTGCCCGGCAAGACGCAGCACCACATCTTTTGCCAAGTCACGTAGCGAGAGCGTCGGATAGGTCAGACCAAAGAACCGCGCCGGGTCCTCATAGATTGGCCGCGCGCCGGTCTGCATCATCACGTCGTGCAGGTCCGCGGCAAAATCGGCCAGCGACAGTTCGCCCGTGCGTACATCGTCACGCAGCGCCACTACTTCATGCCAGGGAGTCCAGGGAAGTTTTTGTGCCATATGCCTCTCGTCTGTCTTGCCGTCCAGGACTCACTATATCGAGCCGCCCGCCCGCGTCGCTTCCATCGTGAAGTACAGGGAGTAGAGCGTGTTGGGAAATCGGTATCCCCCCCGGACCTCCGGGTCTGTCTCCAACGCGCCAAGCTCCCGCATCCGGCGGAGGAAATTATCCATCACCCGTTTTTTCGCATCCGTCAGGTGTGACATCAGTTCCGCTCTCCGGAGTCGTATCCGAGGCGTGGACGCCACTTTTCGCAGAATGGACCGATAGCGTTCACTGCGAATAGCTTGAAATATCTGTGGTTCGAGCAGTTTCCGTCCGATGACTTCAGCCGCAAGAATGACACCGTTCACCATATCATCCGTATCAACATGAAGGCTTTGCGCCGTGCGCCACACCGCGTCGCCAAGCTCATGGGCCAGCACCGGAAGCCCACCAGTAAACCGAACAAGGGCATTTAGGTTGTCGTCCGAGATCGTTGCGCCGGCGGACTCGAAGGCGCGTTCGTAAAATTCCCTGACCTCATCACCCGACCAGGGCGTAATGTCGATCAACTCGAAAACACGTGCCAGGGACGGCTGGCTCTTCACCAACTCCCGCCGTCTTTCTTCGAGTCCGACAAAGAGCACGCAGAGCGGGACTTGCTGCTGCGAGGTAGCAATCTCGTCCACAATGCTCTTGAGCCAGTTGGCAAAGACTTCGGAGGTTGCCAGACCGTTCATATCATCCAGAATCAACAGCAGCGCCTCATTCTGGCCTTTGAGTTGAGCCAGCAGTTGGGTGATTGAGGGCACGAAATCATGAGCCAGCATGGACAGGTCATCACCCGCCAGATTCAATTCGAGCGTGACACCGAACAGGCCCACTTTGCGGATGCGGTTACCGAAAAAGCTTTTAACGGACTCGTGCCACGGCTTGTCCATGCTGTCCTTCAGCAGGCGGTCGAACGTCCGCCGCAGCATTTCCTCCAATTCGTGCACCCCGCCGAGAAAGACATGGCATCCGGCGGTCTTGCTCTCATGCTCGGCAAGCACGCGCACGAAGTGGGCCAGGGAACTCTTGCCAATACCCCGCTCGCCGCTGACGAATCCGATTTTGAAATTCCCCCGGACACTGGCCTTCACCATGCCGTGCAGGCGTTCAACCTCTTTGCGACGGCCAACAAAGAACTCAATCGGTATGGGCTGGCCTGGTCTGAACGGGCTTGATTCGGGGTTCATAAAGCGTCGCCTATTCTATCATTCCGCTTCGTGGTCTCAAGGAACGGTGTTGCGGACGTGCGTTGCCAGCCGCCGGGCCAACGCGTCGAAGTCTTCCGGGCATTTCTGGCGGATTGCAGGAATGTTGCGGGCGGCCTCTTCGCCCAGCGCCTTACGGCCACCGCCACGGGTATCGGCAACGCCCCGTTGAACGGCAAGCGGTTCAAAGTACCGTTCTTTGACAGACACTTCCGCGCGAACGTCAGCCCAGCGCCACTCACCGGGCAGGCTCAGACCCGCCAGCACCCAGGTTTCGATTTCTTCCCAGGCGTTCTCGGCAAGAAAAGTCTGCCCGTTGTTGAACTCCCCTTCAAGACGGTCGAGTCTCTGACGCCGGTTCGTATCGCCGTCACGGTCGATGCACAGGATAAAGATGTCGATCTTTCTGTACCGCTGGACGATTTCCCTCATACGCTCCAATTTCAAGGCTTCGCCGACCCCTCTCAGCCGTGGATCATGACAAACCTGAAGATGGACAGAGGATTTGCCAAGGGTTCTGAAAAGCCGGGAGAAAAGAGGTTTGAGAATATACTGATCGTTGCTGAAGTCTTCGGGAATGATGAGGACGTTCATTCTCCGTCTGCCTCCTCTTCATTCCCCTCAGAAAAAAAGAGCATGTCTTCCATCCAGCCGGATTCATGCAGCCGGCCCAGCCCTTGGTCCTTACGCAATTCCCGCACGTTGGGAAAGTTGGCAAGCGGGCGAATCACGGCGTCGGTATTGTCTTCCAGGCGGCACACCACGGACGAGTTCTCGAACGTGTCATCGTTCATGACGGTCAACAGGGTGGGTGCGTGGGTCGTGGCGACCACCTGAATACCGCGCTTCGCGGTCTGCCGTTCGATCAAATCCATCAACAAAGACAGCCGCGCCGGATGAATGCCAGTGTCTATCTCATCGAAGAAATACAGACCGTTCGGGTTATCGCCGAGCAGCACGGCCAGCGTAGCAAGAAAACGCAACGTACCGTCTGAGGCGCTGGAGGCAGACACCTGTATGCCGTTCTTTTCGCACAGCGAGAGGTGAATCCGTCCGCTGGGATCGATGGGGAACTCGAAGCCCGTCACATCCATCGGGGTCAGCTCAGCAATCCAACTGATGAGAATTTCCCGGCGTTTGGCGTCGGCGCAGATTTCCTGCAAAACCACAGGCAAGTTCTCGCCACTGTCGCCCAACCTCGTCGCACCAGGAGCAGCCGGTTCCCGCATTCGATCCGGCGAGAACTCCAGAAAGCGCATGCTGGAGAAGGTGTCTATTACCTGTTTCCGCAAATAGTGATTCTTATGATCTGGCCCGAATCTGTCGTGTTCCCCCAACTGTATCAAGACCGGCTGGTCCGGCCTCGCGCGGAATGGACGAAGGAGCCCATGTTCTTCCTTGTCCTCAACATACGGTTGAATTTCTAAGTATGCAGGGTCCTTGATATGTGGATTACGAGAGGGCTGGTAAACATTGTATTGACTGCCATGTTGATAAATGACTTCGAGTTTTTCTGTTATGAGCCGAAATAGACTAGGATTCCTTACATCGCTGCCGACATCGATCATAAAACGTGCGCTTGCCAAGCCAGATTCAACACTCATCTCAACTTCAACAGAAAACGCCTCTTGCCCGAACCGCACAAGCTCATTCATCGCACCACGGATCGGGCTCCATCCGGCTTCGCGTTTGCCGCCGAAAATCTCTGCCAGCGTATAGCCCCGGCCAATGCCGCTCAGGAAGCGGAAGGCGTCGCGGATGTTGCTCTTGCCGCTGGCGTTCGCGCCGACGAGGATCGTGAAGGGGCCGACCCGGAGCGTCTCGTCGGCAAAATTCTTGAAATTGACCAAGCGTATGGAGGTAATCATGATCGTGCCTCACTCACGGGTTTCAAACATGCTACCGCGCTTTTCTCTCCCTTGACAGGGGCCGATAGACACGCGCAGAATACCGGCATGACCCTTTCCCAGGCTGTCAAGGCGCTCGAAGAGGCCGGGTTCAATCAGGCCCAGGCCCGCGCCGTGGCCGAAGCGGTCAGCGAATCCATCACAACAAAAGCCGATTTGCTGGAGTTCGAATTACGCCTCACTGAAAAGTTCGATACCAAACTTGACGCCCTCGATAAAAAATTCGAGGCTAAATTCGACGCCCTCGATAAAAAAATTGATACCAAGTTTGGCACTCTCGATAAAAAAATTGATACTATCGACGCCAAGTTTGACGCCAAATTCGACGCCCTCAACAACCGCTTACTGGTTGGAGCGCTGAGCATTGTCGCTGCCCTGGTTGCCTCTATTGCCGGGGCCACGTTTACCCTGGTGCAACTGCTGAAATAGCCGGCCCTCAGGCTTCATTCCTGATTCCCAGCAGTTCCGCCTGCCGCGCCGGGACGATGCCGCCGTGGGTGGCGATGTGGTTGGAGAGGGATTCGAGAATGGCGCGCTCTTCGGAGCCGGCGGGCGCGAGTTCTATCAATGCCTGTAGAAGCTGAACGAACAGCGCATTGCGTTTGAGGCCGCGCGTGTCAAGATAATCGTTGACCTTAACCTCGTCGCCGGCCCGCCACAGGTGCATCAGCCGGTGCGCCTGGTCAATCAGCGGGACGGGCCGGTCCCGTGGCGACTCAAAGCCGAGCCATTTGGCCCGGCGCTGATGCCAGGCTTTCAGCTTGATCGTGTTGCCCGTACCGCCGGAATCGGCCTCGCTCTCCTCAACCTCGTCCGTCTGGTCGTCTTCCCCTTCGACTGGGCTCAGGACGGGCTCAAGGTCGTCGAACAAGGTCTTGCCCGCGCGCGACAGAATGTCGAGCCGGTCGGTCAGTTCACTGTCGGAGAGGTTGCACGACAGGGCGTACAGAATACACGCGCCGATGGGCGCTTTGTCGAGGCCGAAATCCTTGCGGTGCAGCAGGTAATAGGTCGTGACATCGTCGAGCCCGCTGACGGCCTCGGCCTCGCCGTCCTGCGTGAGCACGCGCCCGACCACAAAATCGACCACAATCCGCCGCACCTCACGCAGGAACTCCGAGACGCTCATCTGCGCGCCGGCCTCATCGGCCTTCTTCACCACCGGATACTTGGAGAAGGCTTCCAGCGCCGGGCCGGTCGCGGCCCACACAAAGTCCGGGCCACGAATCCCCGCGTCCCAAAAGTCCCGCAGTTGCGTCCGAATGCGCTCCCGCATCTCAGCCAGCACCGTCGTATCCCAGCCGGGCCGGGCTGGCTGGCGTTTTTTGCAGACGAGCCAGACGGAAGAGGCGAGGGCGGCGGATGCCATCGCCCGCGTGCGGCTCTGCCGCTCCGTCTGTATAGGCCACGAACCGTCAACGACAAAGCCTGCACGAATCAGCGCGGCAGCCAGCGTCTCCCAGGCATCGGGCGACTTATTGGCAAATACCACGACAAGCCGCCCGTCGGATTGCAGCGCCGCATGACAAGCCTGAAAGGCACGGGCCATACCATCTTCGTAGTTTTTTTTGGAGAGCGCCTTATCGCCATCGAATCGACTGGCATCGTCAATCAGTTCGCCGTCACCGGTATCGTGATCCCATTTCGGTCCAAGCGGCTCCTGAAAAGCAGTATCGATTTCAGGAGACAAGCCACGTGTAGAACGATGCAGCCAAACGTGGAAGAAATCCATCAAGTCGGAATAGGGAATTGCGTCGTAGTAAGGTGGGTCTGTGACAATACAGTCAAATTCTCCTCTCACATCTGTCGCACTGAGATTCTCTACATGTGAAAGGTCCCTCTCTGGACTTGATATGAGAAGATGATCGTATACCCTGGCCACCCACTCCAGAGCGTTGCCAAAACTCCCTGTCGTTTCAGCTATCGGATTTGCTTCGGCAAAATCCCAGACAATAGGAAGCGCAAATCTTGCAAAGGTGTTTCGCACTGCTTCAAGTTTATTGATCCAGGACGATATGTTGCTGTTTATGTCGCTAAGCCTATTTATGGCACATATCAAAGCGCATTGGACAGAAAGTGAGATATCCTTCTCTTGAATACATTGATTGAGTGTTCTTAGTCCAAGCAGTATAGTGCCTATTGTCAAAAGTTGTCTTCGCGTAAACAGTTGCCCCCATTGGTCGAAGCCGTACCGCTGCACGCGAAAGCCCAATGCGCCGATAGGCGGTAACGATTCCTCCGGCAGGCCGAACGGAATCTGCTTATACAACTCGTCCAGTTCCTCCTTCGAGACCTCGGCGGCCCGAAGCTCTTCTTCAGTCGGCAGCCGGTATTCCTTGCTTTTCACCCCATCGACAACCACTGCGGTCATGACCGCACCCAGCCGTCCGGCGCGGCCTTCGTAGCGAATGTCGTCCATGCTCATGATGGTCGGGCAGCAGGGGCATTGCGCGCCCGAGCGACTCATCGTACCGGCCCCGTGGCGCTTGTCGTGTTCGCGCCGCTGCGCGGCATTGCCGCCGACTTGGGGCACGTCGGTCTCAATGCCAAAGACGACGCCCGTCCGGTCGGCGTTCGGCGTCACGGTCAGCAGCACGCGCTTGTTGTCTTTCTTTGCCAGCCACTTGGTCTTGAGCAGGGGCAGGGTGGCGCGGCAGCCCTTGCAACGCACGGTCCGCGCCCACAAATAGGCGACGGTGGGTTTGGCTATCCAGCGCGGATTGCGCGGATCAGCAAGATAGGCTTTCGTGTAGCCGGCGTTCAGCGGCCCGACATCCGTTTTGCCGTTTGCGTCCGGTTCCAGCAGTTGCAGGGGAGAAACCCACCCCGGCCCTTCGGGCCACCCCTCCGAGGAGGGGAGCAGACTATCCCCTCTTGGGAGGGGTGCCGCGTCAGCGGCGGGGTGGGTTTCTCTTTGCAGCACCCTTTCACGAGGAGAGTCATTGCCGTCCGGCTTCAACGCCTGGAACTCCGCATAGGTCGGATAGCGGCGGGCCAGCCGTTTGCGCGCCTGCGCCAATACCCAGCGGCCCCAAGCGCGCACCTGCCAGGCAAGGGCGGCGTCCAGCACTGGCCGATGGTAGAGGAGTTCCGGCTCAGCGACCCTGCCGTCCTTATCCGGGCCGTCCTCGTCAAGGTTGAGCTTGGCAAGCTCGCGCCTGAGCGCTGCACCCTTATACCCCTTGGCCTTGAGAAAGGACGCCATGAAGTCCCGGTCTTGCAGGGCAAAGTCGGGCAGCGGGCGGGTCTGGCCGGCGAGCTTTTGCGGATATTCGAGCGTGCATTTCAGGATAAACCAGGCGACCGGGTTGAGGTCGTTGGCCGTTACCTCGCAGCCCAGCCGCATGGCCTCCAGCGGAATGGCCCCGCCCCCGGTGAACGGGTCCAGCACCTTGGGCGCGCGGCCCCCATAGGCTTCGCGTATCTTGTCGCGGAACCAGTCGAGGTCCGGGCCGTTCTCGCGCTTCCAATGCAGAATGCCGCCCTGGGTTTCGCGCTTGCGCTTCTCAACGGTCTTGCCGTTCTTCTTTTCCGGCTTGATCGTCTCCACGACCGTCCCGGCCATACGCCGGTAGATGGCCTTGCGTTCCTCCGCGTTGCCGGGGTCGGGCAGCAACGTCGCAATCAACGCCGCCCGGCACGCCGCCAGCGGCCTGCGCGCCGGCCATATATGCAGCGTCGAAATATGCCCGTGGCGCACATTCTTCTCATGCACCGAGTCGAGCGAGACTTGTTCGAGGGGGAAATCGACTTCGATGAGGCGTTTGGGGTCAGATGTCATCTAGCGGCTCCACCAACCTGCTGGGACTCTGGCTCAATCGGAGTAAACTCGTTTCGCGACTCTAATCTTCCGTCAGGATGTTGATTGATAATCTGCGCACTCGATAGAAGCGTCACCCGACATATCAACTCATACAGCCTACGGGATATTACGTTTCCAGAAATTCTTCTACGGTCACATGCGCTTGGTGCAGAATAGCAGCAAGCGTTCCTTCCCGCATATCTCCGGGGTGGTTGGGAACAGTCGTTCGATATCGAGTAGTCGGGTTCCACCAAATTTCATGGCTTCCTCGGGCTTGGCGATCAAATTCAAATCCCAGACGCCGCAATTTACGAATGACCTGTCGATACGTGAAACCTGCCAGGCGACCCATCAGGCACCCACAGGAACGTCTAACTCAACGACAGTCGCGGTGAGCGGGAGCAAGCCCAGGGGCAACGGATCACCATGTTCCCGATAGGATTCGATCAGTTTTCTCGCTACGTCCCGGGCAATTTCGGTTGCTTCGGCCACGGTTCTCCCCTGGGCCACAAGACCGGGGAGGTCGTCTGCGGTTGCAAGATATTCCCCGGTTTCTAGTCGCTTAATCTGGAGGTGCAACTTATATTCCTCTGACATTTCTTGCTCCTTTTCGTCCGCAACATAAACATCCCTCAGTCTCACACTTTCAGTTTACCCCTCGCCGCAACCCTCCTCCGATGCTCTTGAGCCGCACCGCGGGCAACCGCTTGAGCCGCTGGTTGAGCGGATCGACTTCAATCCCTACCGACTCCAGAGCGGTCACGCCCAGCAGTGGCTCTGCGGCCGCCTCTCCAAAGATGATCGTGCCACCGACGATCTCTCCCATGAATTCAATATCTCCGGTCGTGATATCCAGCTTGATTTCACTGCCGTCGGCTAACTCATATGCCCGCTGACTTTTTGGCTTGAGCCCAATGGCTTCCAGGTGTGGTCTGGGGACAAGACAATCAGTCGCTCCCGTATCAACCAGAAACAGTCCTTCCCAGGTCCGGTCCGGCTCGGCCGGGTTGCGAATGAGTACGGTGACGTGCGTAGCTCCCATTTTCATTACCCTTTCTTCGCGTTCACTTGGCTGCTTTCAGACCAGCGGACACCTGTCGTCAAAATATCGCCTCGAATCTTTATCTTGTTCCGCAGGCTGCCGATCAGGGCGGCGCAACGATGTTCCTTGAACTTTGCGGCTCCAATCGTTTTCATCCTGTCAATCCCTTAATCCCATCAATCCTGGTCAATCCTGGTCACTCGGCGGCCTCCAGAATCGACCTGGGAGAGATGGTGTAGGCAGTAGAGTTACGGCTCTTGGCGAGCAGTTTCCCAAACGGGTCGCGTACCCGCACCAGACGCGGGCGGGGTGTGGCGCAGTCGAAGACGACGTATAACCAGTAGCCGTCGCGCCGGTTGCAGGACTGAGCCCATTCGTTTTCACTTAACTCTATACCGCCCGAGTGAGCGCGGCCTTTGACCTCAATGGCACGTCTGCCGGTGTCAGAGTATCGGGACAACAGATCGAAGCCCGGCCAATCGGGCAGGCCGGCCCGGCGGGCCAGTTCGGGCCGCGAGACATCGTCCACGCGAGCGCCCGACTCTTCCTCGTAGGCCCGCGCCAAGCGCACGGCGATGGCCTCAACCTCGGCGGCGTACTGTTCGCGTTCTTCGGGGTTGTCCGAGGGAAGAACAAGGGCGTGGGCGACCATCGCCGCTTCGCCCGGAACGATGCAGGCAGGCTCCATCCTCAGCCTGGCAAGACAGCGCTCCTTGTCCTCGGTCAGCCGGCGCTGCTGGGCCTTGACCGTGGTCAGCTCGCCTTGGGCGTGCGGGTCGCCTCCGCGCGCCCGTTCGTTGACGCGCTGTCGTTTGGCGATTAACTCGGCCGCCTGGTGGTCGTACCCCCGAGCGGCCCAGTCGAGCCGTTCGGACAGGGTGCTTTCGATCTGGGCACGGTGCTCGTCCACCATGCGGGCCAGCGTCACGCCCTGAAGCCATTCAGTCGCGGCTTCAACCAGCCTGCGCGCCTGGCGGGCCAGCGGTATGCTGCCGGGCTTCGCGTTTTGAGCGCCGCGCAGAAGCAGCAGGTGCTCTACGGGACAGGGCTTGATCGCGCCGGTGCTGTCCTGCCGCAGCCCGACCAGACGGCTCTCGACCACTTCGGACTCCGTGCTTTCGCGGTCCATGCCGTGTTTAACGACCGAGACGTGTGCCAGATGGAAGAGATAGGGAGAGTCGGCATGAGGGTCTATGAAGATGGCACCCCGTAATGCCTCGTCACCGTAGCGCGATAACAGGGCAGTACAAAATCGGTCGAACACGGGCTCGCCGGGGTGCAGCCAGATGGCGGTGCCGTCCTCCTGCGGCCGAGACACTGTGAAACGGCCCTGTATCTCTTCGGGGTATGCCTCCAAAGCGCCGAGCACAGGGTCAAGGCCGCGCGCGCGTTCCGGAGCGAGGTTGAAAACCTCCTCAAGATCGCCTTCCACTGTCATATCAAGCAGAGGAGCCGCCGATCCGACAAAGCGGCGAATATAGCCGGGCAACAGACGGCGATAATTTTCCTGCTCCATTACCGCTCTGAGTTCGGACAGGCGGCTCTTCACGTCACCGCCTCCGAATAAGGCCCGCTCCCGCTCGTCCAGCGCACGCACCTGTTCTTGGGTCAGACGGCTGTCGATGTCCTCGATAGCGCCACGCGCGCCGTCTTCCGTCGCAGCCTGCTCCATGTATGCCCGGAGCGAGACATTCTCGAACAGGCGGCCTACCACGTCGAAGACCTTATCGGACCCAAGTTGTTTTCGGATATTTTCCAGCTTGTCGAGCAAGGTCTTGAGCACCCGGCCCTCGCGCGTCTCTCCGGCAATCAGGTTGACGATAACGACCGGGTCGCGTTGCTGTCCGTAGCGATGGATGCGACCCATGCGTTGTTCCAGGCGGGCCGGATTCCAGGGTACGTCGTAGTTCACCATCAGCCAGCAGAA